>CAZGUR010000001.1:0-7844 GCA_964529295.1 uncultured Rikenellaceae bacterium
TGCTCATGAGCTCACTTTGTTCGGTTCTTTTCCCTCGGTCCGGTTCGAGTCCAGCTGGGCCCACATAATAATCAACCACTTATAATTCATTTTGTAGGTGGTTTTTCTTTGGTGCCAGTTTGTTGCCAGGATTTGGGGGAAAAGGTTGGTGGGATAAGTTTTGGGTTTGATACTTTTACCACCAAAGTTGAATCTCTTCAACCGAAAATAATGATCTTTCAATTAGCTTTATTTCATTGATTATGTGTATATTTACAAAATATACTTAAAACAGCACAACAGTATATACTTAATTTAACACAACAATATATACTTAAAATAACACAACAGCATATACTTAATTTGACTCAGCGTTTTTCAATAAAAAAGAAACGGAACCGATTAATGAACATTCAATAAAGACTATCATGGCAACACCTTCGAAAAAGCTTGCTGAATCTTTAGTCAAACTTGAGAAACTTCAAAATGAAAGAGGTATTGCGATTATCAAGGCGGGTGATTTATCCCGAACTCATAAAGAACGATTAATTGATAATGGATTTATAAGGGAAGTAATAAAGGGTTGGTATATTTCCTGTCCTTCTGATGAGAAGCAAGGTGAAACAACATCCTGGTATGTTTCTTTTTGGAATTTCATCGCTTTATACATTGATTCCCGTTTTGGCAAGGATTGGTGTTTATCTCCTGAACAATCGCTTTCATTGCATAGTAGCAATTTCATGGTACCAAACCAACTTCTTATTCGTTCTCCCAAAGCGTCTAATAACAGGGTGAATCTATTACATGGTTCTTCAGTTTTTGATTCAAAAGTTGAAATCCCGCATCATAATGAACGTAACGAAATTGAAGGTATGCAGGTTTATTCTTTAGAAGCAGGACTTGTTGCCGTTAGCTCTGACTTCTATACACGTCATCCAACGGATGCACGAACATGCTTAGCCATGGTAAAAGATTCATCGGGACTATTGGCGAAACTATTGGATGGGGGTAAAAGTTTGGTTGCCGGAAGACTTTCGGGAGCGTTTCGGAATACTAGAAATGATAAGATTGCCAATGATATTCTGGCTACCATGAAATCTGCCGGTTATGATGTTAGGGAGACAGATCCATTTAATGAAAAGATGGAACTTGAGCTAAGTTCAAGAGAGGTATCACCATATGTCAATCGTATTAAAATCATGTGGGAACAGATGCGAGTTGAAGTAATAAAGTATTTTCCCCATGCTCCGAAAGAAATCATAAAGGTAAATGATTATCTCAAGCATGTTCAGGAAAATTATAAAATGGATGCTTATCATTCGCTTTCCATTGAAGGTTATCGGGTTACTCCTGAACTGATTGAGAAAGTAGCAAGTGGTGATTGGGATTCCAATAAAAGTGCAGAGGATAGACAACAAAAGGATGCCATGGCTGCACGTGGTTATTTTCAGGCATTTAAGGTTGTTAAAGCTAGTATTAAATCTGTGCTGGAGGGTGAAAATCCAGGAGAAGTTGTGGATAACGACCATAGTAGTTGGTACCGTGAATTATTCGCTCCTAGCGTAGCTGTAGGGCTTGCAAAAGCAACAGATCTGGCTGGATATCGTAATGGGCCGGTTTATATAAAAGGTACAATGCATACTCCACCCAGGCATGAAGCTGTTCGGGATACAATGCCTGTTTTTTTCGATTTGCTTAAAGAAGAGCCAGAAGTTAGTGTTCGGGTAGTTCTTGGCCATTTTATATTTGTTTATATACATCCATATTTTGATGGTAACGGAAGGATAGCTCGTTTTCTAATGAATGTGATGTTGGCATCAGGTAATTATCCATGGACAGTTATAAAGATGGATAAACGTGAGCAATATATGTCCGCATTAGAAAAGGCCAGTGCTGGTAATGATATCACAGATTTTGCTAAATTCATTGGTGAACAGGTTAGTAATTCCATTGATAAGAAAACCGGGTCGATGTAAGATGTGGAGCAATAAATAATTGTGCCAGCTTTTTCGCCAGTTTTCCTGCAAATCCATGTTAATCAATGTAAAATTTTACATTAAAAGAAAAGTTAATTTTAATGGTATAAACATAAATCCCTATGAGTGTTGAAGATAAATCTAATTAATCGACTTTTTCAGATCAGATAATATATCGATTAAAGAATACTCATAATCAGGGGGTCGCACACCAGCCCCCGCGGCAGTCTGGCCCCTTGGGGAAATAATCCACAGGATCATTTATTCGCTCTGCTCATGAGCTCACTTTGTTCGGTTCTTTTCCCTCGGTCCGGTTCGAGTCCAGCCGGGCCCACGATTGACAACCAACCACTTGGAGTAAGATCTGCCTGGGAACTAGTGTTGGCCCCAGGAAGAACTGCCATGTTCTCATCAATGATAAAATCCGGAAAACCCGATATATACAATATCAACAGGCGAAGTGTTCTTATCTTTGCTAATATTAATTGGAAGAAGAATAATGGAAAGATCAGTGAAGCGAGGTTCATTGAAATCATCAACCGGGTAAACGAATATTTAGATACGAATAAATCGGATGAAGTATGAAATACGACAAGGAAAAAGTTGATCAGGCTACACTGGCCTTAATGTGGCTTGTAACCGAAAGCGATAAATATGGTAGTCGGGCCTGGAAAGGCTTTGACTGGGATACTCTGGACAGACTGCATGAGAAGGGGTACATTTCAGATCCAAAGCGAAAGACAAAATCTGTTGCTCTGTCAGATGAGGCCGTTAAGTTATCCGAGAAGTTATTCATGGACTTTTTCGGAATACCAGACCAGTAGAAATGATATACTTTAGCTATCAGGAACGCTTAAATAATGACAGCACAGATTTGAACCATTTCCTGATTCTGCCTCGAAATCCTGTTTGTGGGACCGGCAATGAATTTACCGGAGTTCCGTTTTTTTGAAGGCTTATGTCTCTTTCTTTTGGAACATGATTTTTTGACAGATTCTTTTCAAGGACCGCGTTTTCTTCAGCTACACGCAAGACTTCTTCCCTTTCCTGATTGTATCTTGGCAAGCTACTGTCTAACTGGCGGAGATCCACATTGAGCAGGTTCTGAACCGATTTCATGAATCCCTCAATCATTACCTTGTCCTCTCCTTGCTCTTCCAGTACTCCGGCGAATACAGTTTTCTTGAATTCAAGCAGATGCAGAATGCGATGTTCAATGGAATATGCTGAAACGAAATTGAATACCTGGATTTTCTTTTTTTGTCCAAGCCGATATATCCTACCGATTCGTTGTTCAAGCACTGCCGGATTCCAGGGCAGATCAAGGTTTATCAGGATGTTTGCCTGTTGCAGGTTTACACCGACTCCCCCGGCATCAGTGGAAAGGAATACACGAAGGTTCTTATCCTCACGAAATTGCTCAATAATCTTTTTTCGCTGAATGGCAGGGACATCCCCATTCAGGTAAACAAACCGCAAGCCCGTTTTCCTGAATTCCCTGATGAGAAGTTCAAACATCCTTTTCCACTGGCTGAAAATGACCAGCTTATTCTCTTTGTATTCCATAAGATCCCTGATAAGGCTTGTGACTTCGGGAACTTTGTTTCCATTATTGGTTTTAGGATCAAGAATATAGGTTGAATCGGCCACCATGCGCATACAATTGAGACAAGTCATCAGCAACTGCCTTTCCTCTTCTTCAAGGAATCCAAATCGAATCCACTTACTGGCCAGCCGGGCCACTGAATTGTAATAGTCTTCATGTTCAGCGGACTGTTCAAAGGTCATTTCAACGAAAAAATTCTTATCGATTCTTCCGGGAAGCTGATCACGTATCTCTTTTTTTGTCCTTCTGATCAGGATGTCTTCAAGGGTTTTTTTGATTGTTCGAAGATTTTTGTAGCCTGTCATTTTCCCGGACTCATCCAGGACCTGGTGATTGTGCAGAAAACGAAACAGGGGCCCCAGCTTATACATGTCGAGGAATTCCACGAGTGAGTGCAGTTCATCAATGCGGTTCTCAAGAGGGGTACCTGTAGTAACGATAGCATATTCTGTACGGATCTTTTTCACTCCCTGTGCGGTTTGTGTCTTCCAGTTCTTAATTCGTTGTGCCTCATCAACAATTATAAGTCCGGCATTCAATCCTTCGATTAGGTGCAGATCATTGCGGACCACTCCATAGCTGATGATTTTGTAGAAATTGTCTTGCCGGTAAAGATCTTTTCTTTTATGCACCAGACCCTCCACAATGCAGGCTTCCCTGCCGGTGAATTTAATGATCTCGCTTTTCCACTGGTATTTCAGGGAAGTTGGGCAAATGATCAGGACCCGGGATACTCCGAAGAACCTGGCAAAGACTTCCACGGCGGCAATGGCCTGAACGGTCTTCCCGAGCCCCATATCATCGGCGAGCAAAACCCTGCCTGCCCTGAGCATCCCCATTACTCCTTCCTTCTGGTAGGGGTAGAGCTTAGTGCGAACAAGATCATCAAAGATTTTACTGTCTGTTCCATCCGGGAATATCTCCATTAGCCTTTCTCTTCTTGACGTAGCCTCCTTGTGACCTTTGATAAATTCAAAAACATCCGGGTAAATGCGAAATGCCGGGTCTATTGCGGTGGTTTCTTTTATGAATGTATCCAGTTCGGTGATCATTCCGGCTAGCAAAAAACCCTCTTCATCAAAGAATTCTTCCTCTCGTGGATACTGGTCAATATGATTCGCTTTCTTAAGCCTTAAAAGCCGGTCCTTGCCGTAGAAAATACTCAAGGAGGAATATGTGTTCTTTTGGGATTTTGTAATAAGTTTTTGGTACTTCTTATACCTGAGTTTACTTAGCAGGACGAATTCCACATGTTTGCATGTGCCCAGTGTGTTTACCCTGAAATCCGGACACGAACAGTAATTAAAACTGCTGATGTTGTCCCTGATGGATACTTTGTAGGTTTTATTTGTTTGTGGATTATAGACTTCGTAATCTGAATAAAGGGGCTCGGATCCGGTATTAGTGACTTTGAATTTCTGCTCCAGGGCGAACTGTTTCCTGAGGGCTGCCTGCCATTCCTCAACAGTTATCTCTTTTGGTTTCTTGTAATAGGGTACTCTTTTTATTCCCATATGTTCATCCATACTGCCTTCCATTCCTTTAGTTGCTGATTGATTTCTTCCTTGTCGAAATGCTCCGGATCAAAGTCGTCCATAAACCGATCTTCCAGGTATAACTTGCGTTCAGCCCCATCCAGTTTGCTGAGCTCTTCCAACAGATCCATGTAGCCCCGTATGCCGCCGCAATCTTCGGGAGGACATTTCATTCTGCCTTTCAGACAAACAGGGTGTTCTTTCTTTCCGAGGGGTACGATCTTTTCAAGTATGATTTCATGCTGCCAACTATCCCCGAAATCATATTCGTAGCTTATGCGTTCATGTTGTTTGGTCAGGATATCTTTTATCGTCAGATCACTGTAATCCACTTGCTTCATCGTACCCCACCCTCCATCATCCAGTCTGGGGGCATAAAACGTATCACCCTTAATAAAGTGATGAAGGTGCAAGTCTTGCCATCCCATTACTTGCTGAATGAGCCTGTGAAAAAACACCAGGGGCATTTCAGGTTTTACCTGAACCATTCTCCAGATATACGGCTCAAATCCCATTAATACTATATTCATGTGATATAGTGTATCCTTTGCAAAAGTTCCAATCTGCTGTTTGAGTTTATCATTCCAGTAATCAATGTACTTCTCATAACTTTCCTTATGGGTCAGGAATTGAATATGCTGGGAGACGTTTAGCCGGTATGCTTTTAACTCATTTATTCCAATCCGGATAGCTTTCTCTGCCCTGTGATTTCCGTCAATCAGGTTATACCGGCCCGGAGCGATTTCTGCAAGTATCACCGGTTTGGAAACATCCACAGACTCCAAGTGATCTTCATTGATGTGGGGAGACGTGGTATATATTTCGTTCACAATTACGGTCTCAGGAGTAAACACATCCGGGTTGTTTTGGATATACGGGATCATTTTGGAAATATTAAACTTGAAAATCCCATTCGCATAGACCTCTTCCCCTTCTTCGGCGGGGCATGGTTTGAAGTTCTTATCGATCTTTAATCGTTTTAGCATAGTTGAAGATTTTAGTGTTTGGTATGACCCTCTTTTTTTTGTTGGATATACTCTTTAAATAACAGCACTTTCTTTGTTTCTACCGGATCGAATACCAGTTTTTCAAAATCTCTAGACTTTTGTTTGAAATCTGTTTCCTTACAGGATTCAAGAATCCTATCGTATAATTGCGAGTAATTGATAATCCCGAACTTAAGCTCCAGATAACCGAAATCTGGCTCTGTAATGCCCGATAGGAAGATAAAATCATAATAATCCCTGCCTTTTCCTCTTTCCAGAACCGCTCCTGTTTTCATAGATAATAGAATATCAGGTGAAGGTGCAAAGATCTGAGTAAACACATTGAATTTCTGGATAATGGGCTTCGCCGGCTCGTATGCATAATGATGTGGTTCGCATTCGATATTGATCAGGAGTTTCTTCTCCCGGTGACCAGTAAAGCCCAAATCAAATAGTAATCCGGGAAAACTGATGTTTCTCCTGAATGCATCCAGTTTTTGATCCTTTTCTTTGTCATCGGCTTCAACTTTAATACCTTCTTGACTTAGCCTGTCTATAATCTTGTCGGTCAGGCTCATGAACTCTTCTCTTGACAGATTAAAACAGTCAAAGTCAAGGTCTTCACTGAATCGCTGAATATGATGAAGGATTCGAAGGCTGGTTCCGCCGATAAAACTCAATTTTGAAGCGTATTCCCCGGAATAGATCACATCAAGCATCCTGTAATGGAAATATTCTTTCAGCATGTACCCGAAGTGGGATGGATTTTTTCGAAGACTTTCAGCGAAGAAGGATTTTATCTCTTCAAAGTTTATCATAAACTGTAGATTTTAGTCAATTTCCGGATTCTGCGCTCAAGCGCGTTGCTTTGATACCTTCCAAGATTTTGATAAAACTCGTCATTGATGATTTGCTGTAATTCTGTTTCGTTCAGCCGCAGATCTTCAATATCCTTCTCAGTGTTGTAATAATTATTGATATAGAAGAAATCCAGAATGGCTTTCTGACGGGAGGCAAGCATAATTTTCCTGCTTTTTCCGCGTTTACCCCTGAAGGGATCCATATCTTCAAGTACATATCCAAAACCAAACAATTCCGGTTTTATGCTGTGATAATCAAAAGATCCCAAAGGGGTTGAAAATTTGTTAGTCTTCCGGGTAGTAACAGAGGTGGTTGTTGCTATCATTTCCGGTATCAGGTTATACCAGGAAAGAGCAGTATGTAAACTAATATAAGAGGGAGAATAGATCAGGTTGGCGGCCAGCCATTCCATATTTTCACTGCTTTCCGCATCGTTAAACGCATACCAGCGATTGCGCAATTTAATAATATATCCCTTTTCCTGCCAACGGACCAGGTTCATCAGGTTCATGGATGGAAATTGCTTTCTTACATCCTGCACTGAAAACACCCGAAACGGTCTCATTTTATTTTGAAATTCAACCCACATATATTTCTGTTTATATACAAAAATATATATTTACAGAAACAAAACAAAAATATTTGATATATAATCAGTATCAGACCCGCCGGGGTTTTTCATCTGAGAGCAGGGAACAGCCCTCAGGCAGTGGCTAAATGCGAAACTCCTTAAAAGGTGTGAATTATGTAACATTTATCCTGAATTGTGTAACTTAGCCGTTTAATGCCGGGGTAACTTTGTAAGGATTATATCATAATGGGTGTTATGCAAATGGAGGGACCTTAAAAATATATCAAACAGACAAATAAAAAAAAGCTATGGCAAAAAGCATGGAAGGCA
>CAZGUR010000001.1:7854-49361 GCA_964529295.1 uncultured Rikenellaceae bacterium
CAAAAAGCGAAAAAATCATAAAAAGGAGCCGGCAAAAAGCCTGAAGGAAAAAAGAGTTTCAAAAGCAGCAAAGCGCGATGAGAAAAGGACAAGAATATGAAACTGGCCTATATCGCAACTTATCCACCCCGTGAGTGTGGCATAGGTACATTTACAAACAACCTGTTCAAATCCATGCTAAGCGGGAAAGCAAAGCGGAATGAAAAGAATGAGGGCTTTGTGGTTGCGATTAATGATAATGAACTTGAGTACAAATACCCTGAAGAAGTTAAGGCGATTATCAGGCAGGATCACCAGGCAGAATATCTGGAGGCGGTAAAATACATCAATTTGAGCGGTGCCGACCTTTGTATACTTCAGCATGAATTTGGTATTTTCGGGGGCCAGAGCGGAGTTTATATTCTTCCATTGTTGCACCGGCTTGAAATTCCGCTTGTTGTAACACTGCACACCATTCTTCAGGCACCATCATATAATGAAAAAGCAATTTTAAGGGAAATTTGCAAAATGGCGCATAAAGTTGTGGTAATGAGCAATAAAGCCATTGAGTTTTTGACCAATGTTTACGATGTGCCGGAAGAAAAAATTGCATTGATAGAACATGGTGTCCCGGATATTCATTTCGATCCTGAAAAATCAAAAAAAGAGTTTAAGCTTGAAAACAGGAAGGTGCTGCTGACTTTCGGTTTAATAGGGCGAAGCAAGGGCATTGAAACGGTAATAAATGCATTGCCTGCAGTGGTTAAAAAATATCCTGAACTCCTCTATATTGTGCTGGGGAAGACCCATCCGAATGTGTTGAGACACTCTGGTGAAGAATACCGAATTTCCCTTTTGCGCCTGGTAAAAAACCTTCAGCTTGAGAAAAATGTCCTGTTTCTGAATGAATTTATTGACGAACATAATTTATTTAAATATTTATATGCCTGCGATATTTATATCACACCCTATCTTAGCAAATCCCAGATAACCAGCGGAACATTGGCGTATGCAGTTGGAGTGGGAGCCGCTGTTCTTTCAACACCATATTGGCATGCTGCTGAACTGCTGGCAAAAGGAAGAGGAAGGCTGTTTAATTTTAATGATTCGGATGAACTTGCGAAAATATTAACCCGGCTCTTTGATAAACCGGAAGAACTGAAGGAACTAAAAATTAATGCCGGTGAATATGGTAAAAAAATGACCTGGCCAAAAACCGGGGAAAAATACCTTTCTCTGGCCAGTACAATACTTAAGGAAGAGCATCTTGAAGTTGATAAAAAAGAATCGGCATTCGATCTGCTCATTCTCCCGCCTTTTTTACTAACTCACATCAACAGGTTAACAGACGATACCGGCATTATTCAACACGCTAAATACGGTATTCCGAACCTGAAAGAGGGGTATTGCCTCGACGATAATTCGCGGGCTTTGCTTATGGTGTTAATGGCTTACCGGCAAATGAAAGATAAACGGGCGCTTGAACTGTCACCTGTTTATCTGAGCTATATTCATTACCTCCAGAATCCGGATGGCACTTTTAGGAATTTTCTGAGTTTCAGCCGTAATTTCCTGGATGAGAAGGGGTCTGAAGATTCATTTGGACGGACAATCTGGGCCCTTGGTTATCTGCTGGGTAATGCACCAAATGATGCTTATTACCAGACAGGCAGACTTATATTCTTTAACGCAGTTCCAAATTTTGAAAAGTTAAGCTCCATCAGGGGAATTGCCAACACCATGATTGGAATCAGTTATTATCTGAAAAGCAATCCTTCGGATGATTCAATGACTGAAATGTTAAGAAGGCTCGCTAATGTATTGTTGAAGCACTACAATGACAACCAGACCAAAGGCTGGAATTGGTTTGAATCTTTGCTGGCGTATGACAATGGAATTCTTCCTTTGTCCCTCTTGCACTCGGCCGGAATATTAAATGATGATATAATAAAGCAAACGGCCATTGATTCCATGGATTTTCTGACAGAGCACACACTGAAGGATAATTATCTATCGGTAATAGGCAATGAGAAATGGTATAAAAAGGAAGGCGAACGCTCTGTTTTTGCCCAGCAGCCCATCGATGCCATGGCAATGGTGTTAATGTATCACCAGGCATTTCATTTAACAGAGAACAAAGAGTACCTGAATAAATTATACACTTCATTTTTATGGTTTTTGGGTGAAAACGATTTGCGTATGAGCCTTTACGATTTTGAGACCAAAGGGTGCTGCGACGGTTTTGAAAGTTATGGTGTGAACCGTAACCAGGGTGCCGAAAGTTCACTTTCTTATCTGATCTCCCACTTAACCGTATTGCAGGCATACGAAGAGTTTCATAAATCAGATTTGATGATTGTATAAATTACAGGTGAATTCAGTCAGCCCTTATAGCACGTGTCATTATAGCGCTTACAGATCCTGTTTCGGTTTTTTCAACTCATTCAAAAGTTCGCGCAGGTTAACAGTGGCATAAGTAGATGCATAGTCAGACATGGCATAGGGTATCACCAGTTCATCATTATGAATCATAGACCCGCAGGAATATACAACGTTGGGCACATATCCTTCCCTCTCCGCGATATTGGGAGCCAGGAGGGGAGATCTTAACCTCCCTATTTCTTTCCCGGGATCCTGGAGGTCGAACAGTGAAGCTCCCAAAGCATATTCACGCATGGGGCCAACCCCATGTGTTATCACCAGCCAGCCCTCCGGTGTTTCAACAGGCGAACCTCCATTTCCGATTTGAATAAATTCCCACGGAAATTCAGGACTCTGCAGCAAGCTGGCTTCACGCCACAGGTTGATATTATCAGAATAGGAAATGTAATTATTGGAACCGTCCAGGCGACACAGCATGGCATATTTTCCATTAACTTTCCGGGGAAAAAGTGCCATGCCCTTGTTTTGGGCAATTTCGCCATGGAGGGGCAGTATGTTAAAATGATAAAAATTCCTGGTATCAAGCATCTTAGGCATTATGGCAGTGCCGTCGTAAGCAGTGTAGGTGGCATAATAAATTATTTCACCATTATCTTCTGTGAATTTTACAAAGCGGGCATCTTCAATCCCGTTTTTCTCCTTAACCGAAACCGGGAATATTACTCTTTCGGAAATGTTGGTATCCAGCGAAAACTGAAGCTCGTAATGCGACGAGGCCAGCCAGATAATCTGATCGAAAAGAATTTCTTTATCGCCGGCCAGGTGAAGTGAACTCCTTGCATCTTCTATGCAATCCCTCAATTCACCGTAAGTAAATCTATCCTTTAACCTGTCGAGGATTAAACCCGAAGGTATCAGGGCATGGATATCCTTTATTTCATCGAGCTTGTTTTTAAACGATGCCTTATCATAAACATGTTTTCTTATATGCTGTGCTTCCTCCAGCATATTGCCAACCGGTTCAATGGAAAGGTTGTTGTTTATATCCAATACGCCGGTACGAAAAACTATTGACGAAATATGACCTTCTCCGGTTGCCCTGAAACTGAGAATTACCCTTTTCTCTCCCGGGCCTGTCTCCGACTGATCAGGGTGTTCCACAACAGACGGATTGAAAAAAGCAGCCGATTCAATGGAATACTCCATGGTGAAATAGGATCCTATAAGTGTCTCTTGCGAAATGCTAAGCGATCCAGGATCAACATCCAGCAGCTTTAAAAGATGGGATATCCTGTTGAAATGATTTTTGAAAATTGTGGAAATATTTCTGTGCCTGAGGGAAAAATCCCTCAGAACGGGGCTTAATGCCTGCGATACCGATTGCTCAGACATCTTCAGTACGGAACGTATCGTATTAAGCGCTCTTTCCTCACCTGTATAAAGAAAGCGGGCAATTACCCTTGATGAATCAGGAAGGAATTTAATATTCTTCCTGTTAACTGCAACCTGCATTGTTTATTTCTATTTTGGTTAAAGATACTGTATATAGCGGATTAATTGCAAGTATTGCTTACAATCGTTGGATCTACACCCTTATCCGCGATTCCGTACAGATACACCCGACAGTAGCCGAACTCATTCCTACAATGCTGGAATCATTAAAAGCGGAATAAACCCTGTTTCGCGTATTGCCAATAAAAAAAGGATTGATCATAATGACCAATCCTTTCTTGTGGATTGCCCGGTACGGGCGTTTGGATGAAATTATCCTGTTACAACCCGGAGATGTCTATAGGAATATTTGTTGTCTTCTTGCTTTCAACAACCACGTCTTCCACTTTCCCCAGTACCTCACCAAATTCACCGTCAACTGATGTTGTAACCACCAGGTCGTATGTAGTGGGTGCAAGGTATACAAGATGGTAGCTGCCTTCATCGTCTGCTATACCACTTGTTACTGCATTGGGAAAACGGGGTATGGTGTCATTTGCAGGTTCGTCTGCCTCAGAGGCCTCATATGTGTCATCTTCATATGCAAAAACCACTATATCAGTACCCTCGGGTATGTTTGTTATACCACCGCTTATTTGGCCTGCCTGGTTGTCAACCATTAGCCTGATAGTTGGTTTGAGGATATAATTACCCACTCCTGTTTTAATAACTGATTTCCTTGCGTCAAAATCGGCTGTTATATCCACTGTTCCGTTTGCGGGCACTGTGAATGCGCCTACAGCCTTCCATCCTGACTGGTGTCCGCTGGGCACAAAAAGCTGCTCGGTGCTTCCATCGGCAAACTCAATATAGCAGCCCGGGTTATTATGAGCTGCACCTCCCATAACGGGGGCATCAAGCATAAACCTGAGCTGTGTATAGGTGCCTGCTTCCATTTCAAAGCTGCCAAGGAGTTCAGATACACCGTTGGTAAGCTCGAGCAAATTAAATTCTTTGGGTCCGTCAAAACCTTCAAATGTATACCATTCATCGTCACTCATATGATACTGTATTTCTGTAATGTTCAGCCATACACCGGTAACATCGGCATCGTCAATTGGTGCATCAGTAATAGAAAGGTTAAGGGTGCCTGTATTACCGTCTTTCTCACATCCTGTAAAAAGGAATAATGCAAAAAATGGTAAGAATAATAAGCTTCTTAATTTTTTCATGGCAATAAAATTTTTATTGGTTTTCGTAATTTGTAATCTACTCCCAAGACGATGGAAAGCAATGAAGGGTTGGAATAAGGCTATTTCCTCAGTAAATATTTAAGGGATAATGTAATATTAACAGAGGCATTATGTGTGACATTGAGATAATCAGGTATGCTTTCATTGCCGGCATATATATTATTCAGACCGTACCAGGCCCTGAAGCCTGTGCCCAGTCCCAGGCTGCCTGCAATCGGGAACACATATTCATACCCTGCCTGGAGTCCGTAATCCAGCGTGGTATAATCACCGGTAATATAGATTGTTTCCGAACCGGTATCCTGTGATGCATTATGCAGGTAGGCTATGTATGGTCCCATATTAACAGCATGTTCACCCTCCAAAAAACTGCCGGAGTATATGAAATATCTCAGTGACAGGCCCAGCCGGGTATAGTTAAACTGCATATCGCTGTTTAGGTAGTTGCCATTTATATACTCATTATATTCCTGTTTATTCTGTGCCAGTATATTCAGGTCCATTTGCAGGTCTATATGCTCTGCAAGGCTTGTTCCTCCGTATATGCCAAAACTGGATCCGAAAGAAGGATTTGTTGACACCAGGCTGGTGCTTTTTAACCCGCTTATTGTTTTCTGGTTAACCAGCCAGGTGTTAGCCAGCTGACCGGTGCCTCCTATATAGAATTTTTTAAAGGCTTTCTTTATTTTTTCCATACCCTGTCCTGTGCCACCGTCCCGCTCATAAATAATTTCCGTGTTTATACTGCCCGGAATGTTAATCGGGGGAATGCCGGCAGCTTCTTTAAGGTCTGTTGCAGCCATATAATAAGGTACTGTTTTATCCCTTGCATACTGCCTCTCATCAGCCACTACAGTTATCATTCTCTTCCCCTGATCCGGACTGTCTTCTTTTGTTTGCTGCTGTGTGCCGGAAGTCTGTCCGTCTGCGTGCTGGTCTTTGCCCTGTGCTTTCGCGGTCTGTTCATCAGGCACCTGTTCGTCCATTACATCCACCTGTGTGCTTTTCTTTTGTCCGCCAGGACCTTCATCATGCCGGACTTCGGCAAGGGTGCTGTTATTTCCGGGTTGTTCCTGCGTTAAAAACCGGCGATATACACCGGCCAGAACCAGTACAAGAACACCGGCTGCAGCTGCTGCCCTTAATCCTCTTACCAGCCTTGCCCTCCTGTCAAGATTCCTGCTTATCTCCTCCCATGAGTCGTCTATATCAAGATTATCATGTATATTTTCCCATACTGATTCGGGAGGAAACAGATCATTTGACTCAACTTTCTTTTTATACCATTTTAAAAAGTTCATTTTTCAGGCACTGTATTTATTTACCATCGACATCAGCATCTTCCTGGCACGGCTGAACTGCGATTTTGATGTCCCTTCTTTAATATTCAGTTTTTTAGCTATCTCATTGTGCGAATATCCTTCAAGGGCGAAGAGGTTAAAGATCAAACGTGCTCCCTCTGGCAGCCTTGCCACCAAATCCAGTATATCCCTGGCTTTCATCTCTTCAAGCACCCCCGGCTTAAAATCCTCAACCGGTTCATCGTAGCTGTCATTAATATAACTGTGTTCCCTCTGGCGTTTCCTCAGACTGTCAATTGCCGTATTTGACACAATTCTTCTTATCCAGCCCTCCAGTGATCCTTCCATATTAAAGTCCCTTATTTTTCTGAAAATTTTGATAAAGGAATCCTGGAGTATATCCTGGGCCATATCCCGGTCACCGGAATAGCTCATACATATACCGTACATCTTAGTGGCGTACTTCCTGTAAAGGATCTCCTGGTATTGCCTTTTATTGTTTCTGCAGCCTTCCAGGATTTCCTTCTCACTGTATAAGTCGACCTGCATTTATCTATTCAAAAACCACTCTCAATGACCTGTCAAGGCGTGATGCCAGTAAAGTAAAAAGATCTGTGTTATTTTTATCGTTTATAAAAATAATTTCTTCACTATCATCATCATCATCGTCTGCATTGCCAATCTCTGCCTTCATAAGCTGGCCCAGGTTGAGCAGGCGGAACATTGATGGTGTATCAAATACTATCCTGGCCTTGGCCGGCATATCTTTTCTTAAAATCACCTGCCTGTTGCCTTCCGTGTTTTCAGCTTTCACATTTAACTGCTCGCGGAAGGAATATTCAAACTGTACCGGAATTTCTTTAAGCGGACCCTGCTGATACCGGCCCTTAAGCATAATGGCGGGACTGTCATCATTGCCTGCGTCAACCATCAGTTCTATTATGTTGTAGATACCCTGTGGGATGTCGAAGCTCACATGCCGTCCGTCCTCTCCCTTATGCATTTCTGCCTGCAGCGGATCATCGAAATTACGGGTAAAAAAGTAGCTTTCTCCCTGTTCCCGTACACCGCTGAATTCAAAGCCATTGATTGTCATATAGGCTTCATCGATGGTAAAGTGTGATCCGGATTTTAAGTTCTCCGACAGATCGTATAGCTCCATATCAAAGCCCAGATCCACCTTAACTGGTACCTTCAGTTCATCTTCTTCACATGAGCTGAATATAAAAAGTACCGTGAGCCCGGACAACAGGAATAAATTTTTCATTATTTTTTTATTTTTTCCTCTATTTGTCAGACGATACGGGACGGAAAAAGGTTGTATTATTCAATAATAATATTCCTTACATCCCTTGACACCTCTATTACCGGTCGCCGTTCTATATCCAGGAAATCAGCAAGAGGGTCGGGCATGCGGCGGTAGTTAAGCACTGCTGTCAGCCTGTACTCGCCTGCAGGGATATTATCCGGAACAGTGAATGAATAATTTTCCATTCTCTCCTCCAGGGGCTCAAGGCGGTTATGTATCTCCTCTACCGTAAGCCACTGTGCATAGGTAAATTCTCCTTCGGAATCAAGGAAGGCGCTGTGATAGAGCCTGTCGCCCTCGGTCAGACCGTCCCTGGCTATGGGTTCGGATAATGTGCTGTGAGACGGATATGCAACCATGGCGTTGCTGGTACGGAAATATTTATCATTGGGGTCGTTGCTGTTAACAGGCACCGGTATATGCAATATTTCTTCACCGTCAAGGCTGTTCAGGCTGACATGCAGCCATACATCGCGCTCTTCCACTGAACCGGTGGGGAAGTTATGGCCTGTGGCCAGCGCTTTAACCATCAGGGAGAAATCCACTTTCTCCCCTTTTGAGACGGGGTCAAATTCCTGCCTGAAGTAAACGCCTGCGGCACCTTCAACAAATTCCTTAAAGCCTCCGCCCCACCAGTGGTCTGTATTGTGAGGTCGTATCATGCCCATTTTTGCCGGTTTGCCCTGCATGGGCTGCATGTGGCACGACTGGCAGGGTATTCCCCTTTCGGGATACACGCTTTCGGCATATTCATGTTCGGTGGCCTTAACCCATACATCATAGGGGTTTAGCTCATTATGGCATGTAGCGCATATCTGTTCGGCCTCATATATCTCCGACATCTGTGTATCGTGGTGGGGCGACCAGGGAAAGGGCAGGTCGGCCCGCTTGGGATCCACTTCGGCCGTGGCGTGTGATATATAATCGTGGTTAAAGGGCGGATCGTTCTTAAAGCGGTCAAGTGTATGGCAGAAATCACAGAAGATGCCCCTGTCGGCCCTTGTCTTTGTATATTCACCCGGATTCCAGTGATTATCGGGTTCAGCGGTACGCGGTGGTATCATATCACCCGAGAGGTACGCAGACGGTGAATGGCATCCTATGCATCCCTCATGAGCATCGGCCAGTTTTTCATCCAGCCCGAGAGAGGGCAGTACAAGCTCATAGTACTGGGCCTGGAAAAAGTCGCCCGAAAAGCCTTTTGAATGCTGTGAAACGCTCCACCTCTCGAACCTGTCCCAGTGACAGCCGGAGCATTCCATGGGATCCTCGAAATAGTAATATTGCTTGTTCTGGTTCTCCTTATCATTAAGTATCACCATGCCTGTCAGCATTATGGCTGTTGTTGCTGCAAGAACCGGAAATATAATTTTTTTAGTCTTCATACGCTTATGATTAATATCCTGTTAAAAGAATTCCCATGAAAAGATGCTTTTTATTATAATATTGTCGGCCGGATCAGTTAATCCGAAGCCCACTCCTGCGTGCCACCTGAACTGTGAATATTTCCCGAAGAAAAAATCAAAGGAGGGGAAAATATAGTTTTTCTGATTGCCGAAACTGCTTATATCATACAGTTCTCCCATTTTTGAGTAATATTCAATCCTGGGCTGGAACCTGAGGCTTCTGATAAATGCGTAGGCTCCGTTAAGGGCAAACTCAAGTCCCTCTTCACTGTCGGGACCGCTTATCTTTTTCTCAAAGGTGGGATTGAGAATAAAGCGGTGCGAGCCATAATCCTTTTCCATGATCAGCTTGAACTCAAGCTCCTCGGCTAATCCGTAACCCTTCCTGGGCAGTTTGTATTCACCATACAGGGCAAGGTCAACAGGCAGCTGTCCTTTTTCAAAGAGCGAATAGTGAAACATTACGGCCTTTGTCCTTACCCGTTTCAGGTTTTCACCCCGCGGCTGCTCAAAGTCCATATAGAAGGCTACGGTCCATGTGGGACTGAGACCGTATTCAAACTCTATGGAATGGGCAAACAGGCCTTCGCGGCTGATATCATTACCGAAGAAGCTGTAATCATGGTCTGAAGAAGGGATATAGGAGGTCCAGTATACCAGCTCTTTCTCGCTGGGATCGAGTGTTGTATATCCGTATACCTGGTAGAACTGTGCACCGGCGGTACCTGCCATCATAATAAATAACGCGCAGAACAGAATAATTTTGGAATGATTTTTCATCTTGTATTACTGCTTAAGGAAAATTTGCACCTCCAATGTAAGAAATTTTTTTGAGAGATGAAGAGAAATATAACGGATGTCCTGAGATCTCCTGAGATATCCTGATATATCCTGAGATGTCCTGATATATCCGGACATTATTGGAAAAGCCGGTGACATTATTGTCAGATATATCTGCAGATAGCAGATCTTCTTCCTTGCATTTCCGCCTGTACAGATGATTTCATGGTTGCGTCGGGGCAGCAATTATACAGTCAGCGAGAAGTAGTTCAAAATAATATCAATCACCTTGTCCACATTATTATTGAAAATACGTATTACCTCCTGCCAGGATACCGGCTCTTCCTCGTGGTGCCATGAGTCATAGTCGGTGCTCATGGCTATGGTGGCGTAGGGTATGCCCAGCTCGTTGGCCAGTATAGCTTCCGGTGCTATAGACATATTCACCAGGTCGGCTCCCCAGAGGCGGAACATTTTTGATTCGGCCCGTGTGGAGAACCTGGGCCCTTCAATGGTGATGATGGTGCCTTGTTTATGCAGAGGTATATTGTTGACTGAGGCCGCCCTGAACAGTCTCTGGCGCATATCATTATCAAATGGATCGGCCATGGGGGTGTGCTTCATATCGCCTGCCTCAAAGGCATCAAAAAAGCTAAGCTCCCGCCGGCGTGTAAAATCAATAAACTGGTCGGGGATTATTATATCCCCCCTTTTTATCTCTTCCCTCAGGCTGCCGCAGGCTGTGCTGGAGATAATAGCCGTGCATCCCTGGTCTTTCAGAGCCTGTATATTGGCCCTGTTATTCACCTGTGTGGGAGGTATGGTATGTAAGTGCCCGTGCCTTGAGAGCAGTATCACTTCCTTATCCTTAATAGTTCCTTTGAGCAGGGGGGATGAGGGAACGCCCCAGCGGGTGTTACAGCTTATCTCTTCCCTGCTTTTCAGGATATCAGGGTTTTCGAGTCCCGATCCACCTATGATAGCCGTCCTCTCCATCAGTCTTCCCCTATATATGACATCAGTATATTGATGGCCTCATCCATATCATTGCCGAAAGTGATAATGCCGGATGGATCGCCGCCCATCACCAGTATCCTTTTCTCTATCACATTTGTTTCTTTAAAGAGCCTGAATATATCCAGTGCCAGTCCGGGTGTACCATAATCAAACTCCTTCTTTGTTGTTGGCACCCTGTCGATCAGTTTCTCCCACAGCTCCATGCTGTGTACATGGATAATTGCATTGGTGCCCGGATCGGCGCGGTAGATGGCGCCGTGTGTGAGCGACTCGGAAGAGGCTTTGAGCGGACCGGTGCACCTGACGGCGTTATCTTCAAAGTTACAGCCTTCAACACGTACATAATGACCGGGTTCCAGCACCGGTATCTCGCCGGTGGCTGAAGCTGTTATATAAAATTTATTGCTGTCGCCCAGGCGGCAGCTCATATTGCCAAAGCCCACACCGTTTTCGTATGCACCTATAAGGTCCATATTGAATAGTACCTCCCTCCAGTAATTCAGAATATTAAAAGGCTCATCGCTTATAACGGGTCCCGACTGGGTCCAGTAGCAGTTGAATTTAATAACACCCTCCATAGTTCAATCCGTTTTTTCTGAAAATAATTCACTTATTTCTTTTTCCTCTGCCCTGCATATGCCTTTTTCAGTTATTAAGGCAGTGATAAGCTCAGCAGGTGTTATATCAAAACCGAAGTTGACAGCCCTGCTGTTTTCAGGACATATCCTTACGCTTACTATATTATTATTATACAGGCCCTCAGTGTATTTCACCTCCTTATTATCCCTCTCTTCAATGCTTATATCCTTAAGCCCGTCTTTTATGCTTCTGTCTATGGTGGAGGTGGGCAGTGCAACATAAAAGGGTATATTATTATGCTTTGCTGCCAGGGCCTTCAGGTAGGTGCCCGTCTTGTTGGCAACATCACCTCTTATGGTTGTGCGGTCGCTGCCTGTTATTACCATGTCCACCTCGCCCTTTTGCATTAGGTGTCCGCCTGCATTGTCGGTAATGATTGTGTAGGGCACCCCGTGGTTTTCCAGCTCCCATGCTGTAAGCCTTGCCCCCTGGTTGCGCGGACGTGTTTCATCAACCCATACATGTACCTTAATACCTTTATCATGTGCCAGGTATATGGGTGCCGTGGCTGTACCGTAATCAATGCATGCCAGCCAGCCTGCATTGCAGTGGGTCAGTATATTCACAGGCTCTCCCTTTTTCGCCTTGCTTATATCTTTTATGATTTTCAGTCCTGCTTCTCCTATCTTCTTACAGCTTAGTTTTTCCTCACGGGCTATGGCATTGGCTGTTTTCAGGGAGGTGCTGACCAGCTTGTCGCGCCGGCAGTGCTGTGCAAGATTGTCTAACTGTTTTCTTACCGCCCACTCCGGGTTGACGGCGGTGGGACGGGCTTCCATAAGGTATCTGGCCGCATTGCGGAGATGTTCGCGTGTTTTGGTATAGGCCGTAATCTCCAGGCAGGCCAGGTACATGCCGTAAGCTGCTGCGGCACCTATTAAAGGAGCGCCCCTGAGTGTCATGTTCCTGATGGCGCTGTGGACATCTTCAACTGTTTTCAGGGTTATTATTTCAAAGCTGAAAGGCAGTTTACTCTGATCTATGATATTTATAAACGTATCATCTTCACTATCAAGCCAGATGGATTCATAATGTTTATCACCGATGCGCATTCCTCGCTTTTATTTCATTGTCATTGAATTCTCAAAATTAATAAAAAAAAAGGGATTTGCCCGGCAAAGTATTTTGATTAGTGTAATCGCTGTCCGGACTGTTTTTACCTGCCATATCATAATGATAAAGGCTGTATAAAGCTTTAAGATTATTATCTGTAATGAGTGAAAAGATTTTGGTTATTAGAACATTCGACCATTAAATTCCAAAAAACAGACCTGTATATTTCAAATGAAAAATAATATCAATATCTTGCACTGATAACACAAGTAATATACAAATGATTGATAAAGATAAATATAGGGAAAGCATTGTGCTTGCCTCAAGTGAAATATTCAGTCGCTTCGGCTACAAGAAAACGACCATGGACGAGATAGCCAGGGCCTTGAACAAGGGGAAAAGTTCAATATATTATTATTTTAAGAGCAAGGAGGAGATATTTGAAGCGGTAATAGATCACGAGGCGCAAGTGCTTAAGGATGAGCTTTCAGCAGTAATAAAAAGGAGTGATGACCCGGAGAGGATATTACGGGCTTATGTGAAGGTAAGAATGAGTTCGTTCGAAAAACTGTCAAATTATTACAATGCCATTTTTAACAGGGACCTTGATCATTTTGATTTTATTGAGAAGCAGCGTGAGAAGTATGACCTTATGGAGATAGCGTTTATCCGTTATATTCTTTGGAGAGGGGTACGTTCGGGTCATTTTAACCTTAAGAACACAGGACTGGCCTCGCTGGCGGTGCAGACAGCGCTGAAAGGACTTGAGTTGCCGCTTTTCTGGCAAAAAAGGAATTATATACTGGAAAACCGTCTTGATGCCATTATAGATATTTTGTTTTATGGCATTGTAAGGAAATAAGTGAATCTTCTACCTGTCTTTCGGTTTTTTTGCCGCAGACCGGGAAACCTACCCTGCCTTCAGCTTTTTTCGCTGCAGACTGAAAAACAGGATAACCACACCTATAGCGATAAAGGGCAGGCTGAGCCACTGTCCCATATTTAGCATCATCCCCGACTCAAAGGCTACCTGGTCCTCCTTTATATATTCAATGAAAAACCTGAAGACAAAAACAAGGATAAGGAAAAGGCTGAAGGGCAGTCCCCTGATAAACTCACCTTTTTTCCTCCAGTAAATCCTGTACAGTATAATAAAGGTGATAAGATAAGCAAGGGCTTCATATATCTGTGTGGGATGCTTGGGCACAGTTTCCCCGTTACGCAGAAAAACAAATCCCCATGGCAGTGTAGTTTCAATACCGTATATCTCCGAGTTCATCAGGTTGCCCAGCCGTATCATGGCCCCGGCCAGGGCCGCAACAATAACAATGCGGTCGAGAATCCACATATAAGGCTTTTTCTCTTTCCTTACAAAAAGCCAGAGGGCCAGCAGTAATCCAACGGCTGCACCATGACTCGCAAGGCCACCGTGCCACACCTTCAGTATCTCTAAGGGATTGCTTAAATAATATCCCGGCTCATAAAAAAGACAGTGTCCCAGTCGTGCACCCACTATCGTTCCTATGGCTGCATATATTGTAAGACGGTCCAGCAGCTCTTCTTTCAGGCCTTCATTTTTGAACATCTTTTTAAAGATAAAATACCCGAAAAGAAATCCCGAGGCAAACAGAACACCGTACCAGCGGGGTGCAAAACTGCCAATCCTGAATACTTCGGGATTAACATCCCATGTTATTATAGCCAGTTCCATGCTTAGTATTGTTTGATACAGAAGCCAAAATTATAAAAATTGTTTTAGCATCTGCATAAAATCATGATCTATGTATGATTTTTGTCCTGACAGCCGGAATGGAAAACTCAGGGCTTATGCATATTTTTACCTGGATAAGCGGAATGAAAAGTAAAAAATTTCATGTAGGTTTGTAATCCTTTATTGTATTTGTACTTATGATATCAGCACGCCATATAAGCAGCATCCTGATTCTTCCTGCCCTGCTCCTTGCCTCATGTGCAAAAGTTAGCTCGCCGGGCGGAGGACCGGCGGACGAGAATCCACCGGTGGTTATGAAGACCATACCTGACAATGGCTCCACAGGCTTCAACAGCAGGTCTTTTGAAGTGGTATTCAACGAATATTTTGTGCTGGATAATGTCAGTAGTGAACTGGTGGTGTCGCCACCCCTCAGCAAGAAACCTGAGATACTGACCCGTGGCATGTCACTGATTGTGAAATTCGATGATGAGGAAACCCTTCATGAGAATGTTACCTACACATTTAATTTCAGGGGAGCGATAAAGGACCTCAATGAAGGCAACCCGCTGGATAATTATAAATATGTATTCTCAACAGGTGATGTTTTGGACACACTGTCATTAACAGGTTATATATATGATGCTTTTAACCTTGAGGCCGGTGAAGATATACTTGTGATGATGTATTCCGAAAAGGCTGACAGCATGCCGCTGACAACCATGCCCCTGTATATAACAAAAGCATCGGAAGACGGTAAATACAGGATAGACAATATTGCAGGCGGTGAATATATGTTGTATGGGCTGAGAGATGAGAATAATACCATGACATATGATCTGCAAACGGAAGATTTTGCTTTTGCCGATTCGGCTGTTATCGTTTCTCCTGAAGATAATTATATACCATCCAGGCCCGACACCCTTGCCCTTGCCGCTGCCGCTGACAGTCTGGTTGCCGACACCCTTGCCGCTGACACCCTAACTGCTGCCGCTGACACCCTTGCCCTTGCCGCTGCCGCTGACAGTCTGGTTGCCGACACCCTGACCGCTGCCGCCGACACTCTTGCCGCTGACAGTCTGACCTCTGCCGCCGACACCCTTGCCGCTGACAGTCTGACCCCTGCCGCTGACACTCTTTTTCCAGGCGCTGTGACTGATACAATCGGGTCGCGGGCAGAAGCTGACATGCTGATACAGGGTGGTAAGGCAGATAGGGTGACTGCTTTTGCAAAGGACGATTCATTGAAGTATGAGCATATACCAGGGGAGGAAGCTAATCTGTATTATTTCCGCTCTCTTAACAAGAACCAGTACCTTACGGGCACTTCCCGCACACAGCCTTACCTGCTGCAGTTTACATTCTCTTTGCCCGTGGATACCTCATCATTTAATATCGCTTTTGCTGATACTGACGATGAGATTGATTATATCAGGGAAGTGTCGGCCAGTCAGGATACATTTAAAATATGGCTGATGGACAGCAGCTTCTTTTCGCAGGACCTGGTAACTGTTTACCTGCGTCACCCCCGGACCGATTCGCTCGGACAGCTGCAGATGGTAAGTGATACAGTGAGGCTCCGGTATGCAGCCGTGGCTGCCGGACGGGCGGCGCAGCAGAGGGAGCAGGCGGGTTTGCCTGTGGCCACAAACCTGTCTCAGCGGACCGGACTGATACCTGGTCAGCTACCTTTCTTCAGCTTTAGTACACCGGTGGAGGATCCGGATACATCACTTATTCAGCTGTATGTGATGGATGACACAGTTAAAATACGGCAGGATTATGAACTGCGGCGCGACAGCCTCAATATGAAAAGAATTATTATGAACACAGAGCTGCTGCCTGACAGCTCATATGTTCTGGTAGCTGACAGCGGGGCATTTAAAGATATATATGGCCATCCCAATGACTCGGCAGCCTATTCATTTACCGTGCGAAAACCGGATGATTTTGGCAAGCTGATGGTTAACCTTACAGGCTATGAGGGAAATATCATACTTCAGCTTCTTGATAACGATGAAAAAGTTATCAGGGAAAGAATAATAAGATTGCCCGATGATAAGACGGTGGAATTTCCATACCTTTCGGATAAAACACATCTGCTGAAGGCTATTATGGATATTAATGGCGACGGGGAATGGACAACAGGCGATTATGATCTTAAGAGACAGCCTGAGCCCGTCAGCTATTATCCAAAAAAGATAGAGGTAAAGGCCGGGTGGGAGCTGATAGAGGACTGGGAGATAAGCGGACTGCGACGGAAAGATGAATCCATCAGCAGCACCAGGGGCGGCAAGAAGAAATAATAAAATTCTTAGAGATATGAGCAAGGATGTAGTTGCAGGTATCGATATCGGCGGCACGAACACTGCCTTCGGACTGGTGACAGTGGATGGAGAGATACTGTCCGGCGGAAGGATAAATACTGATACCGATCCGCAGCCTGATAGTTTTATCAGGAAGCTCAGCAGCGAGATAAATAAGCATGTGGATAAAGCTGGTGGTATCACACTTAAAGGTATAGGTATAGGCGCCCCCAATGGCAATTATCATAAGGGTACCATTGAGATGGCTCCCAACCTGGCATGGAAAGGCATTGTCCCTTTTGCCGGTATGATGGAGAAGGAGATAAAAAGGCCCGTTGTGCTTACCAATGATGCCACGGCAGCGGCAGTGGGCGAGATGATGTTTGGCGGTGCAAAGGGGATGAAGGAGTTTATTATTCTGACACTCGGTACAGGTCTGGGCAGCGGCTTTGTTACCGGCGGGGAGATAGTTTACGGCACTACAGGCTTTGCCGGAGAATACGGTCATGTCATTATGATACCCGGGGGAAGGGAATGCGGATGTGGCAGGAAAGGGTGTCTCGAGACCTATGTGTCGGCCACAGGAATAGTGCGTACGACTAAAATATTCCTTGAAGAAAGAAAACAGGACAGCATGCTGCGTGAGATCAATCCGGCCCTTATCGATTCCAGGCTGATAGCTGAAGCTGCAGGCAAAGGGGATAAACTGGCACTCGATGTATTTGATTATACAGCCGGGATACTGGCGTTGGCAATAGCCAATGCAGTGGTGGTCACCAGCCCTGAGGCAATATTCCTTTTTGGCGGACTGGCCAAAGCAGGTAAGCTGCTGACGGATCCCCTGGATAAATATGTTGAGAAGCTGGTGTTGCCTGTGTTCAGGAACACCTTCCGCATATTACCCTCGGCCATACCCGAAACCAATGGAGCAGTGCTGGGCGCCGCCGCCCTGGCATGGAAAGAGCTGTGCCGCCGCCCTTGAACGGAAAGAGCGGTTCTGGCCTTCTTCCCTGGCATGGAAAGAGCTATATAAAAAATAATTATATTTGTTACTTTTAACCGTCCGCTTAAAAATCGGCAATTTTTTATTCCGGACACCAAATGATTGTATATAATTAACCGGTTCTGAAATACCATCCTTAATAATGATAAAAAGACAAGTAGCTGCCGGCATTGATATAGGTGGGACCAATACCGTTTTCGGTCTGGTCGGCAGGGAAGGAGAAATATTATCACAGGGCCTTATCAGGACGGGTGATTATGAGGAGATAGAAATATTTGTTGCCACCCTGTATAAAAAAATTAATGATGCTCTGGGGAAAGCAGGTGATGCAACAGAACTGGTGGGTTATGGCATAGGTGCACCCATGGGTAATATTAATAAGGGCACAATGGAACATCCGTCCAACCTGCCATGGAAAGGCATACTGCCCCTTGCACGGCTTTTTGCAGAGCATACCACTCTGCCAGTTACCGTAACCAATGATGCCAATGCCGCTGCCATGGGTGAGATGATCTACGGGGGGGCTAAAGGCATGAAGAACTTTGTTGTTGTTACACTGGGTTCCGGACTGGGCTCCGGCTTTGTTACAGACGGCAGGCTGGTTTACGGTGACAGCGGCTTTGCAGGGGAACTGGGACATACAGCCGTAAGACAGGGTGCATCAAACCGTATGTGCGGCTGCGGGCGTAAGGGATGCCTGGAGACATATGTGTCGGCCCCGGGCATCAGGCGAACGGTGCTGAAGATAATGGCAGACAGTCTGCTGGACAGTCCCCTCAGGGATATGAGCTTTAAGGAACTAAGTTCAAAAAAAATCCACGAGGCAGCATTAAAGGGCGACACTATAGCACTGCAGGCCTTTGAGTACACAGGAAAGATACTGGGATGTAAGCTTGCAGACGTGGTGGCTCTTATCGATCCCGGTGCTATATTCCTTTTCGGCGGACTGGCAGAGGCAGGGGATCTTATATTCGAACCTGCACGTAAATATATGGAGGAAAATATGCTGAGCATTTACAGGGGAAGGGTTAAGCTGCTGCCCTCAAAGCTGAGCACCCATAATGCCGCCCTGCTGGGGGCCGGCTCACTGGTATGGTCAAACAAGGAAATATAATAACTAAAAAAACCGGGATATGACTAATTTTCCTGAACTGCTTAACTATATACTGGGTATATTCTTTATAATAATTGTTTTCTCCCTGGGCTACGCCTACCTTAAACCACACAGGATACATAAGCAGTACCCCATGTCAACACTGTTGCTTAAGGTAAGCTACCTTTCCTACCTGCTTGCCATGCTTATCGTTATTTACCTGTCAAGCCTGGTAAAGGGAGGCCTTTCAGAAGTGTTTCTCGATGTGGAGTTCTTCGCCTTCCTGTTGATTCTCTTCGTGCCCACAATCGGGGTTTTTGCACGCAAGGTGGGACATTTTAAAAAGCAACGGGAAAACTATTATTATTTTTTTACAGCCGTTAATATACTCAGCATTATTGCCCTGGTAATAATGTATATTATATAAATCTCTCCGGCCTTTTCTGGTATCCCCACAGATACGGCATACTTCTTTTGGGTTTTAATCCGGGCAGACCGGATCCCGACCTCATAACAGGGTGACGCCTGTCGTCGATTACAGGCCCTGTTTTTAAAGCACCAGGGGGCCAGAAAAATATATCCCCGCACAGATGCGCAACAGAATGAGGAAAGCCCTCATATTTAAGAATTTTTCCTACATTTACATCTTAACACATAAAAATACCGGCATATGATAAAGGAAAGATTTGTTGGATACGTGGAAGACAGCATAAGGAAAAACTGGGACATAGAAGCTCTCTCAAATTACGAGGGAAGTGCATATAGCTATAAGGATATAGCAGTAAGCATGATCAAGCTGCAATTATTGTTTGAGAAAGCAGGCATACGGGAAGGCGACAAGGTCTGCCTGATAGGTAAAAACTCAGCCAACTGGTGCACCGTGTACCTGGCAGCTGTAACATACGGGGCTGTGATCGTCCCTGTGCTGCCCGACTTCAAGCCTGAGGACCTGATGAATATTATCAATCATTCGGACTCCAAATTTATGGTGGCTGACAAAAACATAATGGAAAAGCTTGATTATGGTGATATGCCGGCTGTCAGCACTGTTCTTTCCACCGAGAGCTTTGAATACCTTGAGGGTCGCGATGAGGAAGTGAAAAAGATGACCGGTGATATAGATAAGGTGTTTGATGCCAGATACCCCGCGATCAAGCCGGATATGATAAAGTTTTCGGATATAGATAATGAAGAGCTGGCTGTTATAAGCTATACATCCGGAACAACAGGCTTCTCAAAGGGAGTGATGGTGCCGCACCGCAGCCTGGCAGCAAATATAAGATATGCACAGAATAATATGCCGCTGGAGCCGGGCGATAAAATAGTCAGTTTCCTGCCCCTGGCACATACCTACGGCTGCGCTTTTGAATTTCTTTTTCCCTTTACCTACGGATGCCATATAACCATACTTACCAAAACACCCTCGCCGCAGATCATACTGCAGGCCTTCAAAGAGATAAAGCCAAGGCTTATATTATCGGTACCGCTGGTTGTGGAAAAAATATATAAAAAGAAGCTGCAGCCGGTATTGAGCAAGCCCCATATGAAGCTGCTGCTTACGACACCGGGTATCAAAAAGATAATATTATCCAAAATGAAGCAGAAGCTGTACGATTCATTCGGAGGCAACTTCCACGAGATGGTCATAGGAGGCGCCGCTTTGAATGCCGATGTTGAGAAATTCTTTATAAAGATAGGTTTTCCCTTTACCGTGGGTTATGGCATGACCGAATGCGGTCCGCTGATAAGCTATGCCTCGTGGGACACCACAAAGCCTGGTGCCTCGGGTCGCCCGGTGGACACCCTGGAGGTGACAATTGATTCATCCGATCCACAGAAGGAGGTGGGTGAGATAATACTCAGGGGCGATAATGTGATGCTGGGTTATTATAAGAATGAGAAAGCCACAAATGAGGTTATAGATAAGGACGGGTGGATGCATACCGGCGACCTGGGTATAATGGACAAGGATAAGAATATATATATCAGGGGACGCAGCAAGAGTATGCTGCTGGGTCCGTCCGGAAAGAATATCTACCCCGAGGAGATAGAATCACTGATAAGCACCCAGCCCCTGATATCGGAAGCAGTGATTATCAGCACCGATGATAATAAGCTGGTGGCCCTTGTACACCCCGATTTTGAAGCAATGAAAAAGGAAGGTGTGGAAAAAGAGCAGCTGGCGGAGATATACGAGAACACACGCAGGGAGGTAAATAACAGGCTGCCCAACTATATGGCTGTTTCCCGGTTTAAGATACGCGATGAGGAATTTGATAAGACACCCAAGAAAAGCATAAAACGATTTCTGTATAATAAAGCCGAACTGACGGATGAGTGATCGCTACAGGTACCTTATCATCGTAGCCGGTGGCAAAGGTCAGAGGATGGGTGCCGCTGTGCCCAAGCAGTTTCTGCTGCTGGCGGGCCGGCCCATGATATTCCATACCATTGACCGCTTCCTGGAATATGATTCTGACATGGAGCTGATAATAGTGCTGCCGCAGGACAGCGTGGACCACTGGTCTCAGTTATGTGATAAATACGGTTTCGGACATGATCATAATATCATAGCGGGCGGACAGGAAAGATTTGACTCGGTGAAGAACGGGCTGTCGCTTATCAGGCAGGAATCGCTGGTGGCCGTGCATGATGCCGTAAGGCCCAGGGTCAGCATAGAAACAATAGACCGGTGCTTCACTATGGCTGAAAAGAAAGGCAATGCAGTGCCCTTTGTCAGGCCGGCAGAGTCGGTGCGCCGGATTGGTAACGGAGGGGATAACAGCTATATACCCCGCCATTCCGTTGCGCTGATACAGACACCACAGGTCTTTCGCTCGGACATACTGCTTGCAGCATATGCCCGTGTATATGACCCTTTATTTACCGATGATGCCTCGGTGGTTGAGGCGGCGGGTCATAAGATTAACCTGGTGGAAGGCAACAGGGATAATATAAAGATAACAAGCGCAGAGGACCTGGAGATAACAAATGCCATACTGAGCATTAAATACGACAGATAGATTGTTTAATAAAAAGAAGGTAATAATGAGACGATACATACTTCCGCTTATCCTTGCACTCTTTGTTTTGCTAAACTCATGTGCCGAAGTTATGACAGCCCTCGAAACTGTGGCTAGCGGAACCCCGCTTACTGAAGCCGAGGTGGTGGAGGGACTGAAAGAGGCTCTTAAGACAGGGGCCAGGAACTCGGCCCGTGAGCTGGCCGCGCAGAACGGTTATTACAGCAATGAACTGGTGAAGATATACCTGCCCGAAGAAGCAGCCGTGATAGTGGATAATATATCCAGGATACCTGCCGGTGAGCAGCTGATCGATGATCTTATACTGAGTATAAACAGGGCCGCTGAAGATGCTGCCAGGGAGGCTGCACCAATCTTTGCCGGTGCCATAACGCAGATGACGGTGCGCGATGCCTTTGGTATACTGAAAGGTGAAGATGATGCCGCCACTCAGTACCTTATAGGAACAACTTCTGACCAGCTTTTTGATCTCTACAACCCGCGCATACAGGCTTCCGTAGAGAAAGACCTGGTAGGTTATATATCAACACAGGATTTATGGGATGGGCTTACAGAGCAGTGGAATCAGTTTGCTGGTTCAATAGCCGGCAGGCTGGCCGGTGTGCAGAAGGTGGAGACCGACCTGGGCGCTTACCTCACCCGCAGGGCCCTTGATGGCATGTTCCTTAAGGTGGCACAGGAAGAGCTTAAGATAAGGGAGGATGTAAATGCCAGGGTCAGCCCCATACTCAAAAAAGTGTTCGGCAGCCTTGATAATTAACCCTTACTTGTCGCTGACACTGGATCCCCTGATAACCAGCTCGGTAGGGATAACCCTGCTCTGGTAAGGCCTGTTGCGGTCTTTTATCCTGTCCAGCATAAGCCTGGCAGCCTCCCTGCCCATATCATAACCATGCTGGTCAATTGAGCTGAGTCCGGGATCAGTAAGCCTGGCTATCTGCCCGTTGGTAAAACCAACAAGAGCAACATCTTCGGGCACCCTGAACCCCAGCCTTTTAAGTATTTTCATTGTCTGCGCCGCAGTGAAATCATTGACACAGAAGAAAGCATCGGGCCTGGGACTCCTCTTCATAAGGCTGGGAACTATCCATTCGGCCTCCTCCGCCTGGTCACATTTCACAATGTTCTCCTCCGCAACATTGCACTGAAACTCATTAAGAGCCCTGATATAACCGTTGATCCTCTCCTGGGCAATGAGCAGGTTGGGTGGCCCCGACAGGTGCACTATCCTCTTCCGGCCTTCCAGTATAAGGTGCTTGACGGCCATATAAGCACCCTCGGCATCGTCAACAACAACACTGTCGCTTTCTATCTCCCTGCATTTCCTGTCAAAGAAAACAATGGGAATATTCTTTTCTTTCAGCTGGTGAAAATGCTCCATATTACGTGTCAGCTTCGACATTGAGATAAGTATACCGTCAACACGGCTGTTAATAAGGGTCTGTATACTCTTTACCTCCTTCTCATATTCTTCGTTCGACTGGCATATCATCACATTATAAGCATACTCGTTGGCATAATCCTCTATGCCGCTTATCACCGATGAAAAGAAATAATGTATTATCTCGGGCACTATGATACCCACAGTGTTGCTGCTGCCTCCCTTAAGGCTCAGGGCAATGGGATTGGGACGGTAATTCCATTTCTCCGCCAGGCTGTTCACCAGCTTCTTGGTTTCAGGACTGATATCAGGATGATCTTTCAGGGCCCTGGATACGGTTGAAGGAGCTATCTGCAGCTCCCTTGCAATATCTTTTATGGTAACATTTTCCTTATTCATAACCAGTTTAAATAAGTGCCCTTCTGTAAAAGTAATCAAAAAATAATAATTACGTAATAATGATTTAACGGCCTTTAGCGCTAATTACAATCGTTTGCGGAAACGATTGCAGTAAAATACTGAAAAAGAATTGGATAGCAAGGATAATCTTCCGAAATTTACTGTATAAAACCTTTAGCTGTAATCATTGTTGTAAAGTGCAGGGGGGGAATCAGATGAGTCAATCGTATCATTTTACTGCCCTGAGTTTTTAAATATATACTATCTCAGAAATGTGTAACCCATTAATAAACAAAAATCTATGAACAGATTATTGATACGGCGCTTAATGATATTGATCGCCGGTGTAATGATGAGCAGTGCCCTTTTCGGACAAACAATCACTGTTTCCGGAACGGTTACTGATGCATTGGATGGAATTACCTTGCCCGGAGTTAATGTTCTTGTTAAGGGAACAACTATGGGTACGTCCACCAATGCCGACGGTGAATACAGTATTACCACCACACCTGATGCAATACTGGTATTCTCTTATATTGGTTATTTAGACCAGGAGATTCCAGTTGATAACCGCACTACCATAAATGTTGATCTGGAAGTCGATGTAATGGAAATTGCTGAAGTTGTAACTATTGGTTATGGTACAGTTAAAAAGGAGGATGTAACAGGATCGGTATCAACGCTCAGCTCCAAAGATTTCAATCGCGGATCAATTACATCAGCACAGGAACTGCTGGTGGGTAAGACAGCAGGTGTTGTCGTAACAACCTCGGGCGGAGCCCCGGGAAGCGGATCGACAATACGTATACGGGGAGGATCATCCCTGAATGCTTCCAATGACCCGCTGATAATTATTGATGGTGTTCCCATTGATAACAGTAATGTGTCGGGGAGCCCTAACCTGCTTGACTTTGTCAATCCCAATGATATTGAAACATTCACTGTTTTGAAGGATGCATCCTCAACAGCCATTTATGGTTCACGGGCATCGAATGGTGTGATTATTATCGAGACAAAAAAGGCAAGTGAAGGAGCACCTCTTACAGTGAGATATGATGGCCGGACTTCGCTGGCCACAGCCATAAGATACACTGATGTTTTTTCAGGCGATGAAATAAGGCAGATAGCCTATGATAAAATTGACCTGTATGGTGCTGACACTTTTCAGAAGCTGGGATCGGAGAATACAAACTGGCAGGACAAAATATTCCGCACAGCCGTTTCCCATGATCATAACCTCAGCCTCACAGGTGCATACAAGTTCCTGCCATACCGCTTCTCTGCAGGCTATACCGATCAGATGGGTATACTGAAAAACACTGATATGCAGAGGATAACCGGTGCACTAAGCCTCGACCCCATATTTTTTGACGGCTCTCTGAAGGTAAACCTTAAGCTCAAGGGTATGAGCACTAAAAACAACTTCGGTGATGCAGGGGCTATAGGATCGGCGGTTAATATGGATCCTACCCAGCCGGTAATTGATCCAACACCGGCAACCGGATATTACTACCAGTGGGGCAGCTATGGTGCCAATCTGGGTACCCCTAATCCCGTTGAGCAGGCCATGGAAATAGACAACCAGTCACAGGTCAACAGGATAATGGGTAATATTATACTCAACTATTCTTTGCCCTTTATGCCTGAGCTGGAAGCCAATCTTAACCTGGCAACAGATTATTCACAGGGCGAAGGGCATAATAACCGTCCCGTAACATCGCCTTCAGTGCTGACGAGCCCTCTCTGGGGACGTCTGAGTGATTATTCATCCACCAACCAGAACAGCTTGCTCGATTTCTATCTGAATTATAATAAGAGCCTGGAAGTGGTGGAGAGCAATGTGGATGTTACAGCCGGTTATTCATGGCAGCATTTCCAGAGGGAGGGAGATAACTACACCAGGGGAGTGGTTGATGATGACCACCCTTACCAGGTTACTGATAGCAGTGCCTATATTACAGAGAACTACCTGGTCTCTTTTTTCGGCAGGGCAAACTATTCATTCAGGAATCGTTATTTGCTTACTGCAACAGTTCGTTTTGACGGCTCGTCACGTTTTGCCAGTGATAACCAGTGGGGGGTATTCCCGTCGGCCGCTTTTGCCTGGAGGATAAATGAGGAAAATTTCATGAGTGCTATCACTGCAATTTCCGAGCTTAAGCTCCGTCTGGGATGGGGTAAAACAGGTCAGCAGGATATAGGTAATGATTATCCGGCACAGGCAACATACATCCTATCATCACCAGGCTCTTACTATCCCATAGGTGGTGAGTATATGCCCACACTGAGACCCAATGCCTATGACCCGGACATTAAATGGGAAGAAACCACAACCTATAACGCCGGTATTGATTTTGGACTTTATAATAACAGGGTTTCAGGTGCTGTAGATGTTTACCACAGGGTGACAAACGACCTGCTGAACACAGTTGTTATACCAAGTGGAAGCAACTTCTCCAATACCCTGCTTACCAACGTGGGAAGTCTTGAAAACCAGGGTCTGGAGGTATCTTTGAATGCAGTGCCTCTGTCAAAGCAGGACTTTTCCCTGAGTGTGGGACTGAACTTTACCTATAACGTTAATACAATCACCAAACTTCTTATAACAGAGGATCCTGATTATATAGGTATCCTGTACGGAGATGCCTTTACCGGTCAGAAGCAGGTAACAAGAGTGGGTCATCCTGCTTATTCATTCTTCCTTAACAAGCAGATATATGATTCTGACGGCAATCCTGTAGAAGGATTATATGAAGATATCTCGGGCGAAGGCGGGGTGGTTAATGGTGATAATGATGATAAATACATCTACCACAACCCCGTGCCTGATTACCTGCTGGGATTAACACTGAGGCTCAACTATAAGAATATTGATGCACTTGCTACCATGCGTGGAAGCATAGGTAACTATGTATACAACCAGGTTGCGGCAGGTTCATCCTATGACCAGATGTACCAGATAGGTTACTGGAAAAACTTCCCTACCTACCTGAGAGAGACAGGCTTTGTTAAGAGGCAGTTTACAAGTGACTATTTCGTTGAGAATGCCTCTTATTTCAAACTGGATAACCTGAGCGTGGGATATACCATGGAAAATCTTTTCAATATGCTTAACGCAAGATTAAGCATAACAGCTCAGAATCTGGTTACCATAACAGAGTACAGTGGTATCGATCCCGAAGTGCCGGGGGGTATAATGGGGTCTTGTGTAAAAGACCTTGACGTCGTACCACAGGATCCGGACCAGATACTGGCCGGCAATATTAATGACAAGCCTGAATACACAAAGCAGGTTCTTGGTAAGATATATGCCAGTTTCATTATAGCGGGTCAGGGACCTAACGGAGGACCGGATATCGAATCTTCTGATGCTAATTTTTTTACCACCATGCGTGCATTGTGGAACCTGCAGCAGCTGCCTACCGATGAGGCTATCTGTGCCTGGGGTGATGTTGGTATAGCCGAACTCAACACCCAGACATGGAGTCCATCCAATCCCTTCCTTACAGCTCTTTTCCAGCGCCTGAGCTTAAGTATTACCTACGCCAACGATTTTATCAGGCTTACAAATGATAATCCTGATGCCGATGTACAGCGTTATAATGCTGAAGCCCGCTTCCTCAGAGCCCTTGCATATTATTATGCAATTGATATGTTCGGTAAATTTCCTTTTACCACTGATGAAGACGGCGTAGGAAAATTCTTTCCTGAGATACAGACCAGGGAATATATATTTAATTATATAGAGTCTGAGCTGATAGATATAAGCGATGAACTGGGCGAGCCGGGTTATGGATACCCGCAGGCCGATCAGGGTGCTGCATGGATGCTGCTGGCAAGACTTTATCTGAATGCTGAAGTTTATACCGGCACAACACGCTGGGGCGAGGTTAAGACCTATTGCGACAGCGTGATAAACAGCGGTGCCTATTCGCTTGCCACTGACTACAGGCAAAACTTCAGTGCAGATAACGACTATTACAGTAATCCCGAAATGATCTTTGCCTGGGAACAGGACGGGGTCAATACACAGGGTTATGTGGGAACAACATTTATTATTGAGTCAAGCAGTGATGCCGAATATATCAGGGCCGAAGATTATCACGGGCTTACCGAGAATACCAACTGGAACGGTAACAGGGCAAGGATAGATTTCCTTGATGTGATGATTGACACCCTTGCTGCTTACGGCGGATCGCCAATTGATCCCACCGACCTTGAATTTGATGCTTCCCCTGATAACAGGGTCTTCCTCAAACAGAAGAAGACGCTTAATATACCAAGTGCATCATCAAGCGGTGATTATGGAGTGGGGGTATATAAGTTTACCGCAAGAAACCATGACGGCACATTGCCCGCTAATTATAATCCCGCCTTCGCCTGTACCGATTATCCTGTCTTCAGGCTGGCCGATGCCTATATGATGAGAGCTGAAGCTTTCCATAAGCTGGGTGATGATGAGTCGGCCAAAGAGGATATCAACAAGATACTGGAACGGGCCTATGGCAATACCAGCGCCAATATATCAGCCGCAGAGGTAAGCGATGAGTTGATCCTTAATGAAAGGGCACGTGAGTTTTATTATGAAGGATTGCGCCGTACTGACCTGATACGCTTCGATCAGTTCACTGACGGAACCTATACATGGCAGTGGAAAGGCGGTGTTTACGAAGGTACGCAGACAAGCAGCCATCTTAATATCTATCCCATACCTGCTGATGAGGTTTCTGCCAATCCGAATTATAATGGACAAAACAATCCGGGTTATTAACCGCTAAAAAACAATTTATAATGAAAAGAAAATTATATATATTATTTGCAATCATAGGGTTGATAGCCTTCTTCACCTCATGTGAAAAAGACGGTGAAAGGATTGTCATGCTTGATAACCCTGTTGATCCTGCTCTTGTAAGCATGCCCGACCTTACCCTGGTCAGGTCAGAAGCTAATGATACACTGGAGTTTGTCGGCACACCCGTGGACCCGGGCTTCACCGCCTCTGCAAACTATTTTCTGCAGGCATGTCCCACGGGCACTGACTTTGAAGAAGTAAGCGAAGTATGGTCAGGTAATGATGTAACATCCATCAAACTTACGGTTGGTGAGCTGAATGGTCAGCTGAAAAAGGACTTTCCGGCGGACCAGGTTTCTACCATCGACTTCAGGATTAAGGCAGTGCTGGTTGTAGATGCCGGTACCGGCTCACCCGGTACAAGCACCGATCCTTTTGAGTACTTCTCTGATCCCCTTACTGCCGATGTTACCATATACGGTCTGCCAAGGCTCGACCTGGTGAACTCGGGTAAAGAACAAAAGGTTGAATCCGCACTCGGCGATGGCGTTTATACAGGTATTGTAAAGCTTGATCCGGCCAGTCCCTTCACCCTTAACAATCCTGATACAGGTACCTCCTATGGTGGATCAGGTGGTACACTTGATGTCGACGGACCGGCAATAGTGCCTCCCGCCGAAGGTTACCATGTAATGGATGTGAGCGTGACCGATCTGACTTATTCCTTCGAAGCAAGGATGATAGGCCTGGTAGGCTCAGCAACACCTAACGGATGGGATTCACCCGATCAGAAAATGGACTATGACCAGGATTCCGGAACATGGAATATAACAGTCGACCTGGTGGTCGGAGAGATCAAGTTCAGGCTTAATGACGGCTGGGCATGGAACCTGGGGGGAACAGAAGATGAGCTGTACCACGATGGTCCCAATATCCAGATAAGCGAAGCCGGAAACTATACCATTATCCTTAATATAACAGACTTTGAGGGTGAAGAGGCTACATTCAGCATTGTTAAGAATTAATACTAAATACAGAAGTGATGAAAAAGACAATTATATATAAATACGTAGCGGCACTTACTGTAATGGTGGCAGTACTTGTGGCCTGTACGGAGGAGACGGCACAGGTAAGACTGGATCCTAAGCTGGCAACATCAGAGATTGAAGGTGTTAGCTCCGACCAGGCAACAGTGATAGGCTTCGTGATTGCCGAGGGTGCCGGTTTTACGGAAAGGGGTGTCTGCTATGATACCCTTAGCGAGCCAACTATTGATAATAATAAGGCCGTTTTCACAGACCGGTTGGAAGGTGCAACCTTTAAAGTAACCCTTACCGGGCTTGATTATGCAACTGACTATTATGCAAAAGCATATGCAACAGGCAAAGGGGGTACCATATACGGTGAGGAAGTGACTTTCACAACCCGCCCTGTAGTGCCTGTCGTTACAACTGCTGAGATAACGGATATATCATATACCTCGGCAACAGGCGGAGGTGAAGTAACTGTATCGGGCGGTGCGGATGTGACAGCAAGGGGCCTGTGCTATTCCACGAGTGAGAATCCCACTGTCAGTGACCAGACAACAAGTGACGACGATGGTATGGGTGCCTTTACCAGTTCTCTGACTGGACTGGACGACGGCACAATGTATTATGTGCGCGCCTATGCAACAAACAGTGCAGGCACGGGATACGGACCCGAGCTTACATTTACCACCCTGGTACCGCTGGACCGTACCTGGAACCTGCCAGGCGACTATGTAGAGGCAAGTTATCCCGGATCAGGCATGACCAACTGGTCTCCCGACAATTCACCACAGGTGAAGAGCGGACTCTCAGCTCCCGATAACCTGGAAGGATATGTCTATATGGCCAACGCTTCCAACCAGTGGAAATTTGCAACAAAGCCTAACTGGGATGGTCCCAACTACGGAGATGGAGGAGGTGGAACACTGAGCGAATCAGGTGGTAATATGGTATCGCCTGCGGGTTATTATTTAATACGGGCTGATGCCGCTGCAATGACCTTCAGTGCTGTTGATATGATCTGGGGTGTTGTGGGTAGTGCAACACCGGGTGACTGGAGTGCCGACACACCCCTTGAATACCAGCCTGAAATAATGAAATGGACAGGAGGAGTACACTTCATTTCGGGTGAATTTAAGTTCAGGGCCAATGACAACTGGGATTATAACTACGGCAGCTCGGCCGGGAACGATACACTCAACGCAGGTGGTGATAACATCGCGGTAGCCGTTGAAGGTGATTATGCCATTACCCTCGACCTGAGCAAACCGCTGCAGTATACATACAGGGCCGATATGTGGGGTATAATAGGATCTGCAACACCCGGCGAATGGAGCACAGATACCGATATGGCATGGGATCCCGTGGGCGGGGTGTTTACCGCTACCCTCGACCTTGTAGCAGGTGAGATAAAGTTCAGGGCTAATGATGCCTGGGACTATAACCTTGGAGGTGATCCCGGAACACTTGAACCGGGAGGCTCAAATATTGCCGTTACAACGGCCGGCAACTATACAATAACTCTCGATCCATGGAATCTTGTTGCGACAGTGACCATGAATTAGAAAAATTTGTATTGCAGATTTAGATTATGGATAAGTGAAAGCCTCTCCTGTGAAATGGGAGAGGTTTTTCATACTTTTAGCGGTGGAGATGCTTAATGAAACAGGAATGACTGCTACCTGATATGAGAGTGAAGTTTTTATATAATTAAGATTTTTATACGGATGATAAGAATAGTACTTTTTATGGCAGCGATTTTAACTACTATGCTGAGCACAGCCCAGATCGACAGAGTGGAGCCACCTTTCTGGTGGACAGGGATGAAGAACCCCTCTCTCCAGCTTATGGTTCATGGTGAGGATATTGCCGACTGCAGGATCAATATTAATCACCCCGGTGTCAGCCTTGTCTCGGTTGACCGCACTACAAACAACAACTACCTCTTTATTAACCTTGACATAGGCCCCGCCACTCAACCGGGCACAATCAATATTGAATTCAGGAAAGGGGGTGATGTGGTATATACACATGATTATGAGCTGCTACGGAGACAGGGAGGTTCGGCTGAAAGGAAGGGTTTTGATAACTCCGATGTTATGTACCTGCTGATGCCCGACAGGTTTGCCAACGGTGATCCATCCAACGATGAGGTAGAAGGGATGAAGGAAGGACTGAATCGCCGCAAACGCTATGGCAGGCATGGGGGCGATATAAAAGGAATAAGTGATCATATCGCTTATATCGCGGATATGGGTTTTACAGCTATCTGGCTTAACCCCGTGCTTGAGAATGATATGGCAGAATGGTCATATCATGGCTATGCTGCAACTGATTTCTATAAGGTGGACAGGCGCTTCGGGACAAACAGCGAATATGTTGAAATGATTGAGGAAGCACAGGCCAAAGGCCTTAAGGTTATAATGGATATGATCTTTAATCACTGCGGTCTCAGCCACTGGTGGATGGATGACCTGCCTTCCGAAGACTGGCTCAGCTACCCTGAATATGTGCCTACCAATCACAGGCGTACGGTGAACCAGGATCCCTATGCCTCGGACTACGATAAGGAGAGGATGACCCGCGGATGGTTTGTTGAAGCCATGCCCGACCTGAACCAGGAGAATCCCTTTATGGCCGAATACCTTATACAGAACAGTATATGGTGGATCGAATATGCCGGCCTCTCTGGCATACGAATGGACACCTACCCCTATCCTGATAAGCATATGATGGCCGAATGGAACAGAAGGGTGCTTAATGAATATCCTCACTTTAATATAGTTGGCGAGGAATGGAGCCTTAACCCGGCAATAGTGTCATACTGGCAGAAAGGACAGGATAACAGGGACGGCTACGATGGTGAACTGCCATCGCTGATGGACTTTCCGCTGCAAAACGCCGTCAGCGAAGCATTGAATGATGATGAGGGCTGGGAGGACGGACTGGTAAAAATATACGAGATGCTGGCTAACGACTTCCTCTACCCCGATCCCTTTAACCTGGTGGTTATGCCGGATAATCATGATATGCCAAGGTTCTATATGCAGATGGATATGGACCGCGACCTTTACCGCAATGGCATCGTCTTCTTTCTCACCACAAGGGGTATACCGCAGATATATTACGGTAGCGAAATACTGATGACCCATAAGGAAGGAGATGACCATGGATATATACGCAAGGACTTCCCGGGAGGATGGCCGGGTGACAAGGTCAATGCCTTTACAGGTGAAGGCATGGGCCGCGAAGAGAGAAATATGCAGAACATGTTCAAACGATTGCTTAACTGGAGAAAAACGGCTGAAGTTATACACAGGGGTAAACTGAAACAATTTGCTCCCGAACATGGCACTTATGTCGTTTTCAGGTATAATAATGATGATATGGTGATGGTTATACTCAACAAGAATTCTTCGGCTTATGAACTTGACCTGAAACGTTTCAGTGAGATGCTCGGGGATAAGAAGACTGCCCGTGAAGTGCTTGGCGGAAGGGAATATAAGCTTGAGGAAACAATCACCCTGTCACCGCGTAAACCATATATACTGGAGATAAAATAAGTGCCGATAATACTGCTTAGATGAAAAAAACTCTGCTGATATCATTTGTATTAATTATTTCTCTCCGCCTGCAGGCGCAGCTGATCGAGACAGATCCACCGATTGTAACGACGGGTCAGCCCATTACCGTATACTTTAACAGCAATGAGGAAACAGGTGCACTTCAGAATTTTGAAGGCGACCTTTATGCACATACAGGCGCAATAATTGAAGGCAACAGTGCCTGGCAGAATGTTATAGGGAGCTGGGGCAACAATACAACACAGCCTCAACTTACCTACCTGGGCAACTACAGGTATCAACTGGATATAAGTCCGTCCATAGAGGAGTTTTACCCTGACATGACGGGCGATGAAAAGGTAATCAGGCTGGCTTTTGTGTTCCGCAACGCTTCCGCTGACCTGCAAACGGCCGACCTGTTCATTGATGTCTTTGAACCCGGTCTTAATGTCAATATAACAACACCGGGGGAAGAGGCAGTAATAAGGGACCTGAATGAAGACCTGCCCCTGGAAGCTTCTGCTACCGGCGCTGATTCACTTGTGCTCTTTATCGATGGGGAAAGGATAATGAAAAGCACTGATCCCGATTATCTTTCATACACCGTTCCGGCTGATACCTACGGGGGCAGGTGGATAAGGGTGGATGCCTGGGATTTGTCGGGGACCGTTGCTGACTCAGTGTATATGTATGTTATTGATGAACCGCTGACAGAAGAACTGCCCGCCGGCCTGATTGATGGCATAAACTATTTGAGCGATGATTCGCTTGCACTGGTTCTGACAGCGCCGGGAAAGGATAATGTTTTTGTACTGGGCGATTTCAATGACTGGATCATGAGTGATGGGGGCTATATGAAAAAGACACCCGGCGGCGAAAAATTCTGGATAGGGATAGGGAGCCTTAACCCGGGACAGGAATACCGTTTCCAGTACCTTGTCGATGGCAATATAAGGATAGGCGATCCCTATTGCGAAAAGGTGCTCGATCCGTGGAACGACCAGTATATATCTGATGAAACGTATCCCGGACTCATAGCTTATCCCGAAGGGAAAACGAATGGACTGGTGTCGGTGTTGCAGACAGCCGAGCCTGAGTACGAATGGACCGTTACTGACTTTCAAAGGCCGGCGAAGGAAGACCTGGTGATCTATGAACTGCTGATGCGCGACTTCCTGGATACACATCACTACCTTACCCTTATCGATACACTCGACTACCTGCAGAACCTGGGTGTCAATGCCATTGAACTGATGCCGGTGAACGAATTTGACGGGAACCTGAGCTGGGGATATAACCCGGCCTACTACCTGGCGCCCGACAAGTATTACGGTACAAAAAATGACCTGAAGGCACTGATCGATTCATGCCACAGAAGGGGGATAGCCGTGATCCTTGATGTGGTGCTTAACCACTCAACGGGCTCATCCCCGATGGCACAGCTTTACTGGGATGATGCCGCCAATAATGTCACAGCCGATAACCCCTGGTACAATGTTAGCGCAACACATGAATTCAATGTGTTCCACGATTTTAACCATGAGAGTGAATATACGCGAGAATTTTCGCGAAGGGTGATGCAGCACTGGATAGAGGAATATAAGGTGGATGGCTACCGCTTCGACCTGTCCAAGGGATTTACCCAGAATAATACCCTGGGTGATGTGGGGGCCTGGGGTGCCTACGATCCCACACGGGTGGATATATGGAAGTTATATGCCAACTATATATGGTATCTGGATCCCTCTTTCTATGTCATCCTCGAACATTTTGCCGATAATACCGAGGAAAAAGAGCTGGCTGAGTACGGTATGATGCTATGGGGCAATATGAATCACGGCTACTCGGAGCTGTCAATGGGCTATGATGCGGATATACAGGGTGTATCCTATCTTGAGAGGGGATGGAATGCCCCCCACCTGGTGTCTTATATGGAGAGTCATGACGAGGAGAGATTACAGTATCTCAATAAGAACTTCGGCAGAACATCGGCAGCCTACAGTATACGGTACCTCAGTACGGGTCTCGACAGGCTGGTGCTGGCAGCGTCATTTTTCTTTACCGTGCCCGGACCAAAAATGCTCTGGCAGTTCGGGGAACTGGGCTATGATTTTTCAATAGATTATAACGGCCGTACGGGGGACAAACCCATACGCTGGGATTATTTTGAGATCACTGAAAGGAGGCGCGTTTATGAGCTGTTTGCAGCCCTTATTAAGCTGAAAAAAGAAAATGAAGCCTTCTCTTCTTCTGATTTTGAGATTGTTGACGGGGGATTGCAAAAGCGAATAAAGATAAACCACGAATCAATGGATGTTATCGTTGTGGGTAATTTTGATGTTGAGCAGGGCTCTGTCAGCGGCGACTTCCACAATAGCGGCCGCTGGTACGAATTTTTCACGGGCGACTCCATTGATATTGATGATACCCAGGAAGTGCTGACACTCGGGCCCGGCGAATATCGTATATACACATCGCAGAGACTTGAGACACCCAGTCTGTCAGTGGGTATAGACGACATACCGGGAGGCGGTCGCGATGAGCTGCCTGTCACTGTCTGGCCCAACCCTGTGCGCCACAGGCTGCATATAGAGCGTTATGATATGGACAGGGGCAGGGCTATGGATATACTGGTAATGGATACCTCGGGACGGCCACTGCTGTCAGAGAAAGGTCACACAGGTAACTATATAGACGTCACAGCGCTGCCACGCGGTATGTACCTTATAAATATAAGCTCTGGTAACAGTTCAGGTGGCATCTCGCCCACCCGCTCATCCACCCGCCGGTTTATAAAGCTGTAAGCACCGGCCCGGCAGCCCTGCCAACCTCTTAAACACAGGCTTATAAGGCTGTGGCACCATTCTCAACCCCAGACGGGTTTATATAGCTGTGAGCACCAGGTAAGACCAGCCCTCGAGCAGCAGTGTATTATTATTGCCTATGCTGATATTTTCGCCGCTGAAATAATCACTGTACTCATCACCTACATCTGTGTTTACAGAAAACTCGGCAGCCTCATCATCAAAATTGATAACGACAATGACGATATTATCATCTTTCTCCCTTTTATAGCCGTACACATTGGCGTCGCCACTGATATTGAGGGCCCTGAATGAGCCGCCGCTGGTGCCGTTATGCAAAGCCTCGTTATCTTCTTTCAGGCTGTTAAGCGAGGTGTAGAAATCGCGCAGGTATGAATCGTGCCACTCAATAGGATCCCTGTCAAAAAATTCCAGCCTCTTGTTAAGACCGGCCTCCTGCCCGTTATAGATCAGCGGCACGCCGGGTATGGTGTACATAAAGACGGCAAAAGCCTCGTGTGCCCCACCCATCCTTTCCTCTATGGTGCCGGCCCATGAATTCTCATCATGGTTGGTGATAAAACGCAGCCTGTAAGCATGTTCGGGGTAGCGCTCCTCATCCTGTGTTATCGCCCTGTGCAGCTCCTGTGCTGTTTCTTCGCCCTGTGCCACCCTGTTCATATGGTGATGCAGCTCCCATGAATAGTTTATATCGAAGCCGTTCTCAAAAAACTCCACCCTGTCCTCGTTCTCTGCCAGCATAAGCACCGGCTTCACCTTCTCCATAGCCAGCCTGGCCTCCAGCCAGAAGTCGGCGGGGGTGACATGCGGGTGGTCCACCCTGTAGCCGTCAACATCCAGCTCCTTAACCCAGTAGAGCAGGGCTTCCTGCATATATTCCTGCAGCCCCTCATTGCTCCAGTCAAACTGTATCACATCGGTCCAGTCATAGGGCGAGACAAAGCTGCCTGTCGAATCTTTTACATACCATTCGGGGTGCTCCTCCGCCAGGTGGTTATCCCACGATGAGTGGTTGGGCACCCAGTCCATCATAACGTACATCCCTGCCTCGTGTATGCTGCTGACCAGCGACCTGAAATCATCCGTATCACCGAACTCGGGATTCACATCCCTGAAGTCGCGTACCGAATAATATGATCCCAGCGGTCCCTTGCGATTAAGCTCACCTATGGGATGTATGGGCATAAACCATATCACGTCCACCCCCAGGTCCGCCAGCTCATCCACCCTCTCCTCCACGGCACTGAAGGTGCCCTCATCTGAGAACTGTCTCACATTAAGCTCGTACAATACAATATCATCACTCCATTCGGGCGCTGCGTAAGGTCGTCCCTCCTCTTTGGGCGTATCATTATCCACTCCACCGCATGCTGCCAGCAGCACTGCCAGCATTATGGCTATTATAATCTGTGATAATCCTGCTCTTAGCTTTTTCATATGTCTGTTATTTTATTTACTGTTTATCTGTGATCTGCGCCTTGCCCTTACAGTTATATTTATACTTATACTAACAATTTCCCTTGCCATTCTGATCAGTTCTTTAATCTGACACTTTCTTTTCCCCCGGCTCCGACTGTTTGTTCATGTCCATCTACATATAAGCTCAGCTCTTCATCCGACATATTCTCTATCACTGCCTGTCCTTTTTCTATGCTTATCCTCAGGAGCCTGTTCATAAATCGTATCATAAATGAATAGCTGTCCCATCCGGCCGGTATAAGAGGCTTGATATACAGCTTCTGGCCCTTCACTTTCAATCCCGCAAAGCCCTCCACTATTGACAGCCATGTTCCTGCCATGCTGGTTATATGCAAACCTTCTTTCACCTCCTTGTTTATATCGTCCAGGTCCAGTCTGGCCGTCCTCAGGTACAGCTCACGGGCCTTGTCTATCTTTCCGGTACGGCTGGCCAGGATGGAATGAACGCTTGGTGATAGTGATGATTCATGCACTGTCCGCGGCTCATAGAAATCAAAATTCCTTTTTATTGTCTCCGTGTTATATTCCTCACTAAAAAAATACAGTCCCTGCAGCACATCGGCCTGCTTGATAAAGCATGACCTCAGTATGCGGTCCCATGACCAGTGCTGGTTTATGGGTCTCTGTGCCGGATCAATATCAGAGCTGCTCAGCTGCTGCTTGTCGAGATAACCGTCCTGTTGCAAAAATACGTTTTTTTCCTCATAAACAGGGAAATACATTTTATCAATAATATCCTTCCAGTCCGCCGTCTCCGCCGTATAGTCAAAACCTGTCTTGTCAGCCAGCTTATCATATTTAGCCTTATCGCGGTCACGCAGCTCACCGATACATTCAGTGGTGTACTTAAGCGTCCAGTGAGCCACCTTGTTGGTATACCAGTTATTATTGACATTGTTCTCATATTCGTTGGGACCGGTAACACCCAGTATAACATACTGCTGCCTGGGCTCCGAGAAGTTAACCCTCTGTTGCCAGAACCTTGACAGCGCTATCAGCACCTCCAGACCGTAGTCTGCCAGGTAGTCCCTGTCGCCTGTATGCTCTATATAGTTATATATGGCATAGGCTATGGCCCCGTTACGGTGTATCTCCTCGAAGGTTATCTCCCATTCATTATGGCATTCTTCGCCGTTAATGGTCACCATAGGGTAGAGCGCGGCGCCACCGCTGAAGCCCAGCTTGGCTGCGTTCTCTATAGCCTTGTCCAGATGCCTGTAGCGGTACAGCAGCAGGTTCCTTGCCACCTGCCTGTCGGCCGTCAGCATATAGAAAGGAAAGGCAAAAGCCTCGGTGTCCCAGTACGTGGTGCCCCCGTATTTCTCCCCGGTGAAGCCCTTGGGTCCTATGTTAAGCCTTCTGTCATCGCCCGTATATGTCTGGTACAGCTGGAAGATATTAAACCTTATGCCTTGCTGTGCTGCCGGGTCTCCCTTTATTACTATATCACTGCCGTCCCATTTCTGCTGCCATGCCTTCTTATGCCTTTCGAAAAGCTTATGGTATCCTTTTGCTGATGCGCTGTGCACCCTGGCCACAGCCTTCTCACCTATACCTTCAACATCATTATTCTCGGAGCTCAGTATGGCGGCATACTTGTAGAGAGTGTATTCCTCGCCCTGCACGGCGTCAACCTCCAGGCTGTGACCGGCATATAACTCCCTGCTGTGCAGTCGCGTTACCGGACTAATCTTCTTACCCTCCCTGTGCAGCTCATAGTCAATGGCAAAGGCAAGGGTGAAGTGTGTCTTGCGCGTTGTGGTCACCAGCGCTGCGCTGTTGTTATTGGTTGAGCGGCTCTCCTCCTTCCAGAACATATCCCCGTAGTTGGCGTCCTCGTTAACCACCTTACCATCTATATAGGGGGTGAAGCGCAGCTTTGACCTGCTTCCTTCGGTCTTTACAGTATAGCTTATAGCCCCCAGCTCATGGTCGTTAAGGCTCAGAAAGCGGCTTACATTCACCCTAGCTATAATACCGTTTTTCATCCTTACCCTGAAGAAGCGTGAAAGGACGCCCTCCTTCATGTTAAGCTCGCGGCGGAACGACAGTATCTCACAGCGGGCCAGGTCCAGCTCCTCACCGTCAATATTTACATCAATACCTATCCAGTTAGGCGAATTGAGCACCTTGGCAAAATATTCGGGGTAGCCGTTCTTCCACCAGCCCACCCTTGTCTTGTCGGGATAATATATACCGGCTATGTAGCTGCCGCGCAGACTGTCACCGCTGTAGCTCTCCTCAAAATTGGCCCTCTGTCCCATATGGCCGTTGCCCAGTGAGAAGATGCTTTCCGAAGCCCGGTTCCTGTCAGCACTGAAACCGTCCTCAATAATCTTCCACTCGTCTGTTTTATAATAAGGATCCATAAATTCTGTACCTTCCGTGAATTAATAAATATTTTCGTCGCTCAAGCATACCCCTTGCTTATTCAATGGTGTCCCTTACAAACAGTATGAGCACGGCGGCTATCACAAGCGCTATGCCGCCTATCAGCAGTGCATATACCGCCTCGCCCTTAAACAGTGTCTTTACCATAAACCCCAGTATGGTGGCCGCCAGTATCTGCGGTATAACAATGAAGAAGTTGAATATACCCATATAAACACCCATCTTGTTTGATGGCAGCGATCCCGTCAGTATGGCATAGGGCATGGCCAGTATGCTGGCCCATGCCAGTCCCACGCCCAGCATGGAGAATATCATATGCTGCGGGTTGCCAATTATATAAATGGATGCCAGACCTATACCGCCTGCTATAAGCGCTATGGAATGTGTTATCTTACGGTTGAACACCCTTGCCAGGAAGGGCAGCAGCAGCAGCCCGAAGACGGCTGCGAAGAGGTTATACCAGCCGAACATGCCGCTGACAAGGTTGGCTCCTTCGTTATACAGTATTGATGTAGTGTCGGAGGTACCGTAAATACGAGCTGTTACGGCTGCCGTGGTGTATATCCACATTGAGAAGAGCGCAAACCATGAGAAGAACTGCACCACGGCCAGCTGCCCCATGGTCAGCGGCATCCTGTACAGGTCTGTTATTATGCTTACCAGTCCCGACCGCTCCCTGCCGAGATGAACATACAGGGCGCTGATAAGCTGCAGTATGCCAAAGACAGCCAGTCCGCCCGCAAGTATATAAAGCTCTTTCTCCAGCCTGAAAAATATGATGGGCAGGGTGAGGAGGGCGCCCACGATGGTCCAAATAAGCCCCCTCTTTAAATATTTCCCCGGCGGCTCCACCGAAAATGTTTCGGGCGGACGGTGCGGGTGGTCGCTGCGGTCAAACTCCGCCAGCTCTTCAGGTGAATATTCCTTCGTGGAGAACACGGTGTATGCCACTGCGAGGAAAAATACTATCCCGCCCAGGTAGAATGAGTATTTCACTGTGTCAGGTATCTGTCCGGCCGGCGCCGTATTGGATATATTAAACCAGTTGGTCAGTATATAGGGAAGCCATGAGGCCACAAAGGCACCTATACCGATAAAGAAGCTCTGCATGGTGAAGCCCAGGGTACGCTGGCGGTCGGGCAGCATATCGCCCACAAAAGCCCTGAAGGGCTCCATGGATATGTTAATGGAGGCATCCATTATCCACAGCATGCCCACCGCTATCCACAGGGCCGGCGAGTTGGGCATCAGTATCAGAGCTATGGATGCCAGTATGGCACCAGTAAGGAAGTAGGGACGCCGCCGTCCCAACCGTCCCCATGTTTTATCGCTCATATGTCCCACTATGGGCTGCACTATGAGTCCGGTCACCGGGGCTGCTATCCATAATATGGGTATCCTGTCAATATCGGCTCCCAGGGTCTGGAATATCCGGCTCACATTGCCGTTCTGCAGTGCAAAGCCAAACTGTATACCCAGGAAGCCAAAGCTCATATTCCATATCTGCCAGAAACTGAGCCTGGGTTTCATCTTTATGCTGTCACTCATACGATATATTTTTAATCCCTGTTACTGTTCGCGGGCAATATCAAAAATACATAAAAAAACAAAGCATATTTCATTTAAAATCAAGGCAATAACATATAATTTAGCATGGTCTTCCGGCTGCTTATGTTTCAAACGTTTCCGGTAAAGGGAAAAAAATGCAAAAGCAATAATATTTAGAACCATTCTAAATAATAATTCCTGTCTGTGATAGCTCTTATTTCCTTTCCTGTACATATTTCATTATATTGTCCTGTTCAAAAGCCTGTACGGGATGGATGGTTGGATACTGAATCATTCTCTTTGTTCGTTGGCTTATGCCCTGATTGGTTCAAAAGCCTTTACGGGATGGATGGTTGGATACTGAATCATTCTCTTTGTTCGTTGGCTTATGCCC
>CAZGUR010000002.1:0-29169 GCA_964529295.1 uncultured Rikenellaceae bacterium
ATATCGTTCATCCACCTCCAGTCGCCCAGGGAAGCCATACCGCTGAAGGTAAGCTTATTAACAGGCTTAGTTGTGAAGTCAAGCTCAACACCTTTGTGAAGTGCATTGATGCCGGTGAGATTGGCAAACCTGTCAACACCGTTATCCCTGTAGCCTATCACCCTTGATTTATCCTTCCAGGTGGTATAGTAAGCATTGATATTAGCTGTAATAAAGCTGCTGCGGAAGCCATAGCCCAGTTCAAATGACCATACTTTCTCATTCGGAGCATCATCATTGGCATCATTTGTATAATTATAGAACACCGTCCTGAAATCAGGCTGGTTTTCAAAATACCCTGCATTGAGGAACACATTATGCGCCCCTGTGAGGTTATAGTTAGCTCCTCCTTTAAAACTGTAGCCGAGGAAGTTATATGTATCTGAATAGGCTCCGTCACCGTCATGGCTCTCCAGGAAGTATTCAACCCTTGTATACGACTTGTTCGACACAGCTCCGGCAAGGAAAGCCGTCAGGTCGCCAAACACGGCTTCGCCCTGTCCGAACACACCCTGCCATCCTACCAGTCCGTCATTATAATAAGCAATCTTGTCACCTACATAGGCAGCATTATTGGGATCGTTAACATTGCTGTTATCAAGGTAATACTCCCCGCCCAGCAGGTCGATAACCTCGCGGAAGTGTATCCCTTTATAATATCTCAGGTCCACGCCTCCGGTCAGTGTCAGCCAGTCCATCATGTTATATGTTGCATTGGTCAGCAGGCCGGTCCAGAAATGATCATTCCTTGATGATCTGATTATTGTCTCCGAGCCACCGGCACCATTTTCTATATTCTCATCCACTATAATGTCAAGATCGGGCTGGTTCTCCCTCAGGTATGAAGGATCATAGAATTTATCAATCCCCAGCGGTCCTGTTCCTCCGCCCGTACCTATTGAAAGGTAAGCAGCGGTGGAGATATTAAGCCTGTCATTGACATCCCAGAAATGGTTCAGTATACCCATCGGCTTATGGTAGTAGTTTTTCCTGATATGATAAACCTCGCCATTCTTATATCCCCAGTCCGAATTATAATATATACTGTTAATGACAGGATCCTTAAAAGTGCCAATTGTCATCCTTGTACTTCTCTGTCCGTGCCACTGCGGTGCACCGAAAAGAGAGAAGGCAAACCTGTGGTTATCATTCAGCAACTTAGACACATTAAGGTAATATGAATATGACTCAAACTGCGTTCCGTCGACAATACCATCACCTTCCGATTTTGCTATTGATATGGTTGTGGCCCAGTTGTTATCGGTAAGTCCCGATGAAAGCGTAAAGCCTGTCTTGGTATAACCGTCATTGCCCACTGCATAATACACATTGCCTCCGGCCTCTGCATCCGTTGTTTTGGTAAGTATATTGATGGTACCTCCAAGTGATGGCAGGGCTATCTTTGAAGCTCCCAGTCCGCGCTGTACCTGCATGGTCCTTGTCACCTCCGACAGGCCGGCCCAGTTTGACCAGTACACCCATCCGTTCTCCATATCGTTAACAGGAACACCGTTAATCATTACGGCCGAGTTACGGGCATTGAATCCCCTTATATTGACACGTGAGTCGCCAAAGGCTCCTCCCTGCTTGGTTGCATAGATACCGGGGGTTGATTTCAGTATCTCCGGAAACTCCTGCATACCCAGTCTCTCCTCTATAAAGGCGGGCTTTATATTTGCCACCGGCACGGGAGTCTTACGGTCTATGGCAATATTGGCAAAGACCGACACTTCGGCCAGACCTATGGCATCACTCTCCATTACTATGGTGCCCAGGTCAACATCGCTGCCGGTAAGCTCCACCTCACGCTCATACTGAAGCATACCCACGAAGGATACTATCAGGGTATAGCTGCCCCGCTCCCTGGTTTTCAGTGTGAAATTACCCTCCATATCAGCCACTGTACCGATAGTGGTTCCATCGAGGTAAATATTTGCGCCGACTATTGACTCACCGTTTGAGTCAACAACCTTACCAGTGATCCCGGTTGTCTCCTGTCCGAAAGCATTGGTAGCGTAAACAAACATCGCAAGAAGCGACATTAACAGAATTCGCTTTTTCATATATTTAAATTTAAGGTTATAAATAATTTCTGAATTAATTTTTGACAGCTTACTGTAGCTCATACTATAAAAAATAACCGGTTCAAACGGGGCACTAATATAAGGCTTTGCCCGGCCAAAAATTTTACATTATGGTTACATTTTATATACAATAAAGGGAGGGGTTATGAACAGCTTGTTAACAATTTTTTGTTAATAACTCTTCTGAGATTTTGTCGCTGGCTCCCAGGTTACTGTTTATATAAACCCGGGAAGCCCTGCCTGCTTCCTCTAGCAAGACAGGATCATCAATAAACCTGTCAGCGACAAGGCAAAAGTTTTCGTAGCTGTCAAAAGTAACAGCGCCGCCCAGTTCAATAAGGTCAAGGGCCTCTTTAAACTTTTCATGTCTCGGACCAAACATAACGGGTACCGCCCATGCGGCTGCTTCAAGTATATTATGTATGCCCCTGCCAAAGCCACCACCGATAACTGCTATATCAGCGTACCTGTACACTGAGGACAGGATACCTATACTGTCAATTATCAGAATCTTTACATCCGGCGGCAGGGGACGGCCGTTCAGCTGTGAATACCTGATACAGGGCAGCGCTGGCAGCGCCTCAATCCTGTCGATATTTGTGTCATCAACATTATGAGGGGCTATGATACATTTAAGGCCTGACCGCCCCTTATTCATGTACCTTGCAATAATCTCCTCCTCTGCCGGCCAGCTGCTGCCCGCCACTAAAACCCTGCTCCCGGAGCAGAATTTTTCAATAAGCGGTATCTCTGCCGAGGCCCTGCTTACGGCCATTACCCTGTCGAAGCGGGTATCCCCGCTTACAGTATACTTATCTATCCCGTGTCCCTGCAGTATGGCTGCAGAATTACTGTCCTGTATAAACAGCCGTGTAAAGCCCTTCAGGATATTAAGAAAATACCTCCCATACCAGCTGAAAAAGATCTGTGACGGTCTGAATATACCGGATATAAGATAAAGGGGTGTATGATGTTTCTGTAACAGTGCCAGGTAATTAAACCAGAATTCATACTTTATAAATATGGCCCTTTCAGGCCTTACCATACTTATGAAACGCCTTGCATTAGGTATGGTATCAGCCGGCAGGTAAACAACCATATCGGCCCTGTCATAATTATGCCTTACGCTGTAACCCGAAGGTGAATAAAAGCTCAGGAGTATCTTTATTTCCGGCTGCTCATCCTTTATCTTCTCCATCACCGGCCTTCCCTGCTCAAACTCACCCAGGGATGAACAATGGAACCAGAAGACCCTGTCACCTTCCTCAAAAAAGGAATCCAGCTTTCCGAATGTTTCCCTCCGGCCCCTGAGCATTGCCGCTGCCTTCTCATTAAAAAGGGCAGCAATATGTATCAGCATATTGTAAAGGTATATTCCCGCATTATACAGGTATCTCATGGCTTATCGTTTCAACAGTCACAAAGGTACTAAAAAATGCATTTTGAAAAGGCCGGTTTAACATCCGGATATTCTCTTAATTTTGTAATGATAAATCAAAAGAAGAAATTATGATACGCCTGCTCACACTGGTTATATCAATAGGCCTGCAGATTGTTGCCGCATCAATAGCACTGCGCTTTATGAAGCTTACAAAGTACCGCCTCTCATGGATACTGCTGTCCCTTGCTTTTGTCGTAATGGCAGCACGTAAGATAATACACCTGATAGAGCTTACACGGGGTGTTGAAACAGTCAATATGGCAGTTATTGACGAATGGATGGGCGCTTTTATCTCAATACTTATCTTCAGCGGGGTTATACTTATAAGGGAACTGTTCTTCTCCCTTAAAAAAGCTGATATTGACAGGGCCAGGGCGGAAAGAAGGGTGCTGCATGCTGTAATCAACACTGAGGAGAATGAGAGAAAACGCTTTGCCAAGGACCTGCACGATGACCTGGGACCACTGCTTTCCAGCGTAAAAATGTCGGTTACGGCAATGGCAGCCAGGGCCACCGACCCTGTTGATAAGGACATAATCAATAACACCAGCCATGTGGTAAACGAGGCCATTGCCACCATTAAGGATATCTCAAACACGCTGAGTCCCCATGTGCTCACCAATTTCGGACTGGAAAGCGCCATAACCTCCTTTATTAAAAGGGTGAGCAGTGCGCGTGATATAAAGTTCACCTTTAACAGCAATGTGGGCAAAAGGCGCCTTAACAGTGATGTTGAGGCCGTTGTTTATCGCTCGGTTTGTGAGCTTATAAATAACTCCTTCAAGCATGCGGAAGCATCAAATATATCCATTGAACTGAATATCCACGGGAATTTTATTATTTTGCAGTATAATGATGACGGGAAAGGCTTCGATGCTTCAATACTGGACACTCATGATAATATGGGAATGGGCCTTTCAAATATACAGACCAGGGTTAAGTCGGTTAACGGGATATTTGTTCTTGACAGCACGGTGAACCAGGGTATGCATGCCCTGATAAAGATCAACACTGAAGATTAAGATATTATGAGCAAAATAAAGATAGTACTGGCAGATGATCACCAGCTATTCAGAAACGGACTGAAGATCCTGCTCGATGCCTTTGATAATTTTGAGATATCGGGTGAGGCAGGTAACGGCGAAGAAGTGCTGCAGATAATAGCCGGCTCCGACTGCCATATCATACTGATGGATATCGATATGCCGGTACTTGACGGTATTGAAGCCACACGCAGGGTCCTGGAGCTTAAGCCGGATATAAAAATAATAGCCCTGTCAATGTATGGCGAAGAAGACTATTACCACAGGATGGTTGAAGCAGGGGCAAAGGGCTTCCTGCTTAAAGACTCCGATATCAACGAGGTAAGGGATGCCATTATAACGGTGCATAACGGGGGTAACTATTTCTCGCAGGAACTGCTGCAGCATGTCATACAGAAGATAAGGTCCAGGGAGACGGAAACAAAGCTTGCAAACCTGTCAAGACGCGAAAAGGAGGTGCTGCTGAAAATATGTGAAGGCCTGTCAAACCAGGAAATAGCTGACAGGCTGTTTATAAGCAAAAGAACGGTAGATAAGCACCGGGCCAACCTGCTCAGCAAAACAGCTTCAAAAAATACGGCCAGCCTTATTTTGTATGCAATAAAGAATAAGATAATAGCTATCTGATAAGCGGAAATATTCCATTGTGGAAAAATCTCATTCACTCGGTAAAAGAGGGGAACAGCTGGCTGCTGATTACCTCAGGGACAAGGGCTGGCGCATTCTCGAAAGAAACTGGGCCACAGGTCACAGGGAGGTGGATATCATTGCTGAAGATGAGGAATTCATAATATTTGTGGAGGTAAAAACAAGAGGCCCTGATTTCCGGCTCCACCCACGTGAAGCAGTCCCGGTGCCCAAGCAAAGAAATATCATCCATGTTGCACAGGTATATTTACTGAGCCATGAGTGTGAAAAAGAAGCCCGTTTTGATATTATATCAGTAGTCAGCGATGGCATTGAACACAGGCTTGAGCATATCAGGGATGCCTTTTACCCTACACTGTGAAGGGGCAGTGAAGGGTGCCGTGAAGGGTGCCGTGATCAGAAAAAACAGAGCACCGGTCATGTTTAGTAACATTTTTTCTGCAAAGTCACAATAAAATCTTATTTTGGTACTTAAAATCCAGTAAAATCTAAATCCATATTTTATGAAATCAAGAATTATAAGCGTTTTACTTATTGCCTTCCTTTTTCTCAATGCAAGCGCGCAGAGGAAAAAGGATGCAACACCGGATGGCTACCAGTTTAAAACCCTGGTAAGCCTTGATGCAACACCCGTTAAGAACCAGTCCCGTACAGGAACATGCTGGTGCTTTGCCACAACATCATTCTTCGAGTCTGAGCTGATGCGTATGGACAAAGGTGAATATGACCTTTCGGAAATGTTCATCGTGCGCCATAACTATATCGACAGGCTGCAGGACAACTACCTCAGGAGAGGTAAGGGCAATCTTGGACCCGGAAGCCTTTCACACGACTGGACAGAGGTGTTTTCTGACCACGGCATGGTACCTGAAGAAGTGTATACAGGTATCAACTACGACTCCGAAACACATAATCACAGTGAGCTGCAGGCATTTATCAATGCCATTGCCGAAGTGCCGGTAAAAAGGAGAAATGAATCCAAAGAGTATCACAAGATAGTTGATGCCGTTCTTAACACCTACCTGGGGGAGATACCGGAAAGCTTCAGCTATAAGGGTACAACATATACCCCGCAGACCTTCGCGTCAAGCCTGGGTATCAATCCCGATGACTATGTCGAGATAACTTCCTTCTCTCACTTCCCGTTCTATACAAAGGGACAGGTTGAAGTACCTGATAACTGGAGGTTTGAAAAAATGTATAATGTCCCCATCGATGAGCTGGTTGAAATAATGGACTATGCCCTCAATAAGGGCTATACAGTTAACTGGGACGGTGATGTAAGCGAAAAAGGATTCTCACATACCAACGGCGTAGCTATCAATCCGGATGTAAGCAAACCAGAAGACCTTTCAGGTACCGACAGGGCCAGGTTTGAAGATATGTCCCCCACCGAGAGACTGGAAGAAGTGTACAAATTCGAAAAACCCTTCCCTGAGATTGATGTCACACAGGAGATAAGACAGGAAGGATATGAAAGCTTCGTTACAACGGACGACCACCTGATGCATGTAACGGGTATTGTCCAGGACCAGAACGGAACAAAGTATTATATCACAAAGAACTCATGGGGCACGGAACGCAACCGCTTTGGCGGCTACCTGAATATGTCGGAAAGCTATGTTAAGGCCAAGGTGATATTCATTATGGTGCATAAAGATGCAGTGCCCGCAGCCATAAGGGAAAAACTGGGAATCTGATAATCCCAGGACAATTAATGATGAAAAAATTAAGGAGCCCTGCTCCCATTGCAGGAGGAACAGGAGCTCCTTAAGGACATCAGCAGCGAGATAAATGCAGCGATCTAATGTATCTCATGCAAAGGCCAGGGCTTTGCACCGATGTTTCTTCCAAAGCCACCGGCTGTTGAACGAGGTAGTGAAAAGGCCGCAGCTCCCCCGGGACCTGAATCATCAGGGTGAGCTTAAAGTGCGGTATTCCATTAAGAGATAAAGCCATCAGTTTCAGATTCAACTTTCTATCACAGACACTTTCAATATGCAATATCAGGGAGAGCACAAATAAATTCCAAAAATCATTTATGTTTTACAACATGTTTATGGATTTTTTTACGGAGAGCATCAAGGGGTAATGGTTCCGTATGCTGACTGTTGGCAGATGAGTGGGCCGGTAACGGGCCGGTGAGCCCTTACAGGGGACCGGATCAGACAGCCAGAAGATTACATCCTCTTATATCAGAATTATCAAAGCGGCCGCTGATACGGAAACCCCCATCCGGGTATGAGAGTCCCAGGTCGGATGTTTCAATAAAGGAGCATGAGTGGATATTAGCCAGATCGACAATATTGACAGCTCCTGTTTTTCCATGCGGCAAAAATGAGAAAGGATCATGGGGATCACGTATAAGAACCTTCATCCAGGGCGGACAGTAATATAAGCCATCCCCGCCTGAATAAGCCTGGCTCAGCAGTTCGGTCATGCCATATTCCGAGTGTATGCTTTCCGCATCAAAGCCCTCCTTTAGCAGGGCATGCAGCTCCTCCCTGGTCATCTCCCTGCGCCTTCCTTTCATTCCCCCTGTCTCCATCACAATATGGCTTTTCATGCTCACAGCTGCATATTCAGCAAAGTCGAGCAGCGCATAGCTCACACCCAGCAGCAATATCTTCCTGTCACTATCCCTCAGCCGCTCAATACCCTCTTTCAGCCTGTCATAATCATACATAAAAAAGCCGCTGTGTTCCGAGTCTGACAGGGTGATCAGCCTTTCGGCCATATAAACCAGTGAAGATTCTCCCTGTTCAAGGTATGAAGGCAGCAATGCCATTATCACATAGCCGGCGGGATTACCATAAAACATATTGAAACAGCGACTCAGACTCCGATCATAAACTGAGAGCTCAGCTATATAATGCCTGCTCCTTCTCATCCCGGTAGTGCCGCTGCTGGCAAACACCTTTTCGGCCTCACGGTCGCCGGTAATGACCTTTCTGTCGCAGAATAAAGATACAGGCATAAAAGGTATGGCGCTGAGCCTGTCAACCTTACCCGGATCAAACCCCAGCTCTTTAATCCATAATGAATACAGGGGATTCTGTTCTGCCTGGTACCTGAATATTTTCAGGGCCGCGGCTTCAAAATCCTTATCTGTTGATATACTGAATACTTCATTCAGAAGTGCATCCATCACTGTGAGAAAGTAGTTGAGCCGTCAGGCTGTATCTGCCACGCCGCGGTCACCTCCGCATACGGTCCGCCTTCAGCATCATCAAGCACAAGATCCTTTATCATAAACCTGGCGTAATTATCCTCACTTGTTCTGAAGATCCATACCTGGTGCATCCTCACACCATCGGCATTAAGCACCCAGTTATATGATGCAGGCTCTATCTCCAGCAGCCCGTCAAAAAAAATCTTTGCCTCCGCCTCTGAACCAAACTCACCGGCCAGGGCAAATGATTCCACCATGTTGGGCGTATCAAGGTAAGCACCTTCAATATCGTCTCCGGCCCCTGTTCGGGCGTGAATGGTGATATCCGGTCCGGGCACATCACTGGTCTTAAGCTTTCGTCCCTGCTCAAAGGAAAAGCCAATAGCGTAATACGGGCCATAGCCGTAGAGTGCATTATCAATGGTAAAAACCCCGCCCGACAGATGTTCAGGCTCCTTCTCGCATGAAGTAAGGAACACGCTCACCGCCAGCACAGCAGTCAATAATAATATTTTTACTGCATCGCCCATAGTCTGTTACTCTTCGCCCCTGATAGCAGCAATGCCCGGCAGCACCTTACCCTCCATATATTCAAGCATGGCACCGCCGCCTGTTGACACATAGCTGACCCTGTCGGCAAGCTTGTTCTTATTTATTGCCGCCACTGAGTCGCCCCCGCCGATAAGACTGAAAGCACCCTTGTCCGTTGCTTCCGCTATTGCTCTTGCTATCTCGCTGGTACCCTTTGAAAACTTCTCCATCTCAAAAACACCCATAGGACCGTTCCAGAGTATTGTCTTTGACCGCTCAATAACAGAGCTGTATTCCTTTATGCTTTCTATACCTATATCCAGTCCCATCCATCCATTTTCTATAGCATCTGCTGCACTAAGCCTTACATTGGCTTCGGCATCGAAGCTGTCACCGTTAACACTGTCAGAGGGCAGAAAGATACTTACACCCTTCTCCTTCGCTATCCTTATAATATCAAGAGCCGTATCAAGCCTGTCCTCTTCACAGAGTGAGTCACCTATCCTGCCTCCCTGTGCTTTTATGAAAGTATAGGCCATGCCCCCTCCTATGATAAGGTTATCAATACGGTCCAGCATATTCTCAATCATCTGTATCTTATCCGACACCTTTGCTCCTCCCATTATGGCTGTAGTTGGTTTTTCCGGCATATGAATAAGCCTGTCCATACTCTCCAGCTCACTATTTATAAGAAACCCAAACAGTTTCTCATCGGGGAAGAAGCGCGCTATAACGGTTGTTGAAGCATGGGCCCTGTGGGCCGTGCCAAAAGCATCGTTAACATATACATCGCATCCTTCAGCCAGCTTTGATGCAAAATCCTCATCCCCCTTTGTCTCTTCCTTATAGAATCTCAGGTTCTCCAGCAGCAGGATATCCCCGGGCTTCAGGTTTTTCTTTAGTTCCAGGGTCTCCTCTCCTATACAATCAGGTGCAAATATCACATCCCTGCCTGTCAGCTTTTCCAGCTCAGGCACCACATGTTTCAGGGAAAACTTTTCCTCCGGTCCGCTTTTGGGGCGACCCAGATGCGACATAAGGATGGCTGAACCACCATCATCAATTATCTTTTTTATGGTCGGCAGGGCCCCGCGTATCCTGTTATCATCAGTAACCCTGAAATCACTGTCCAGCGGAACGTTAAAATCCACCCTCACTATAGCTTTTTTACCCTCGAAACTGTAACCGTTAATGTTCTTCATTACCCTTATTTTTAATTTTTATACCCCTGCCTGCCTGGAACTGTCTGCCCACAAAGACCTGGATATCATTAATATATTATTTAATAAAATGCTGAAAGCTACCTTATTCCAGGCATATACAAACCTACAATATTTTCATTAAATATGAATCTATTTTCCTATTTTTGTTCATACTCAAACACACAGCAAAATGAAGTTTTCAGGGGTAATCGGACAGGAAGAGATAATTGACAAACTAAGCAAGTCTGTCAGTGAACACAGGGTCAGCCATGCACAGATCCTTGCAGGTCCGCAGGGCAGCGGCAAGCTTGCCATAGCCATCGCTTTTGCCCAGTATATTTGCTGCAGCGACAGGCAGGGAACCGATTCCTGCGGACAGTGTCCATCATGCAGGAAATATGAAAAGCTGGTGCACCCCGACCTTCACTTTGTCTTCCCGGTTATCAACAAGGGCACAGGTGAAGTTGTCTGCGATAATTACATCTCCGAATGGAGGGCTATGGTCAATAAATCGCCTTACTTCAACCTCAACCAGTGGCTGGCAGAGATAGGGGTAAAAAACCAGCAGGGACTGATATATGCAACTGAGGCAGGCGAAATAATCAAGAAGCTGAGCCTTAAGACCTATGAATCGGATTATAAGATAATGATAATATGGATGCCGGAAAGAATGCATCCCGCCACTTCCAATAAGCTGCTGAAGATGATAGAGGAGCCGCCTGATAAAACCCTCTTCCTGCTGGTATCGGAAGAGCCTGACCTTATACTGCCCACTATCATGTCAAGATGTCTCTTCGTAAGGGTGCCGGCCATAAAACGGGAGTCACTCAGGGATCACCTTAAGGATAAGTTCAGTCTTGATGAGCGCAGGGCAGGCACCATAGCCCAGCTGTCGCAGGGCAACTACCTCAGGGCTGTTGAGTTTATTGAGGAAAACCAGTCACGCAAAGCCAATCTTTCGGCCTTCATTAGCATGATGCGGCTGGCATACAAAAAGGATATACCGGCTCTTGCCGAATGGTCAGAGGATCTGGCCACCAGGGGCAGGGAAGCACAGAAAGGATTTCTCAGCTACTCACTGTCGCAGTTAAGGGAAAATTATATCCTTAATATTACTGAGACCCCGGATAAGCTGGTCTTCCTTGAAGGTGAAGAACAGGAATTTGCAAAAAACTTCAATGCATTCATCACCAGCAGGAATATAAGCACACTGAATAATGAATTTTCACTGGCCCACTCACATATATCATCAAACGGCAATCCCAAAATCATCTTTCTTGACCTGGCCCTGAAAGTGTCTTCGCTTATGCGATAACAGGTCAGTACAGTCCCACCGCTGTAGGGTCTCAATAAATAATTGATATTAAGTCAAATTATAATTAAATTTGCCTGAACCGGAAAACAGGAAAATAAACACTATATAAAGCCACCCCCGTAAACTGAGGGGGATTAAAAACAACAGGATAATGGATATTGAGGAGAACAGAACAGAAGAGGAGGATCAATATACTCCGGAAGTAATATATCAGAGAGATAATTATAAGCTTAACTCCATCAACTGGCTGTCTGACATACCCGAAACAGGGCGTGAGACCGACCTGGTTGAGATAAGGTTTAAAAATACACGCAAAGGATTCTACCGTAATGTTAACAGCCTGAGACTGGAGGATGGTGATATCGTTGCCGTTGAAGCATCCCCGGGTCATGATATAGGCAGGGTGTCCATGACGGGCAGACTTGTTGAATCAAAGCTTAAGCACTGCAAGACAGCACCCAAAGAAGATGACATAAAGAAAGTGTACCGCAAGGCCAAACCTGTGGATATAGAAAAATGGGAGGACGCCAGGAAGCAGGAGATACCCACCATGCTTAAGTCGCGACAGATAGCCAGGGAGCTGAACCTTAACATGAAGATAGGCGATGTCGAATACCAGGGCGATAAAACAAAGGCAATATTCTATTATATATCGGATGAACGGGTAGACTTCAGGCAGCTGATAAAAAGACTGGCCGAAGAGTTCAGGATAAGGATAGAGATGAGACAGATAGGGGCCCGGCAGGAAGCAGGAAGGATAGGAGGCATAGGATCATGCGGCCGCGAGCTGTGCTGCTCATCACACCTCACTGACTTTGTATCTGTCACAACAACACATGCCAGGCAGCAGGAGCTGTCGCTTAACCCCCAGAAGCTGGCCGGACAATGCGGGAAACTGAAATGCTGCCTTCACTATGAGTTCGACTGCTACCTGGATAAACAAAAGCAATTCCCTCCAAAAAAGCCCCTTGAAACAATAGAGGGAAAAGCCTTTTTTACCAAGATGGAGATATTTAAAGGCCTGTACTGGTATTCTTTAGATCCCGGTACTGCAGCCAACACCATTGCCGTACCAGTGGAAAGGGTTATGGAAATACAGAAGATGAACAGCAGGGGCGAAAAGCCAGGCAAGCTGGTTGAAGACCGCTTTGATGATATTAACATTGACAGCCATGGAGATATGGTGGGCGGCGGCAGCCTTACAAGGTTCGAGGATAAAAATGAAAACAGGAAAAAGAAAAAGGGAAAAAAGGGAAAAAAGAGATATAGGAATGCAAAAAGAAAATAAGATTTTCATGTTGCTGGCTGCTGTGCTTTTGTCTTCTGTAATCATTATATCATGTACAACAGGAGATGCGTACACAGACAGCCGGCAGATACCGGACTACTCATGGCACAAGAACAATGAGCTGGAACTGGAAGCGGACATACAGGACACCATCAGTGCATTTGATATTAACCTTGTCATCCGTACCAACAATTACTACCCCTACCGCAATCTATTCCTGTTTATCACCACACTGTCGCCTGCCGGACAAAGCATAACTGACACCCTTGAATATTACCTTGCCGATGAAAAAGGAAACTGGTACGGATCAGGTCTGGGTGATGTCAACGACCTGTCCGTTCCCTTTAAGACCAATGTCATATTCCCGCAGAGCGGAAGCTACACTTTTAATATCAAACACGGAATGAGAGAAGTGAAGCTTGAAGGTGTTACAGATGTAGGAATTCGCATTAAAAAAATAAAACAATAAAACAGAGGCATATCTTGGGTAAAAACAAACTTAGGAAATGGGCAGAGATAGAAGACTATGCCCATGTTATACAGCCCCGGTTTGAAGATGTCTTCAAAAAAGATCATGAGCTGAAAGGAAAATGGAAAGAAGATTTCTTTGGCAATGATAATCCCGTAATCCTGGAACTGGGCTGCGGCAAAGGTGAGTATACCATTGGCATGGCCCGGCGGTTCCCGGAAAAGAACTTCCTGGGAATAGATATCAAGGGTGCAAGAATATGGAAGGGTGCCAGAACGGCTTACCGCGATTCCATCACTAATGTGGGCTTTATCAGGACCAGGGTGGAACTGATAGAATCTTTCTTCGCAGGGGACGAGGTGGACGAGATATGGATCACCTTTCCGGATCCCCAGCTTAAAAAAAGAAGGAACAAAAAGCGGCTCACAGGAGCTCGCTTTATTAACCACTACCGCTCCTTCCTGAAGAATAAAGGCCTGATACACCTTAAGACAGACAGCCGCGAGCTGTATAACTACACCATGAGGCTGATAAAAGAGAATGGTATGGAGCTTATATCAGGCACCACAGACCTGCATGCGGAAAAAGATGTTGATGAAATCCTTACCATACGAACCCATTATGAACAGATATTCCTGGATGCCGGTAAGAATATTAACTATATCTGCTTCCGGCCCCCCGTGGATAAACAGGTTACAGAAATCAAGGACGATGAAGACGGATGATACTGTGATCCCCTGCCTGGGACAGTCAGGGGAAAACAACTAACCAAGGGCAAAGACGATGAAGACGGATGACTCTTTCTTCGATAAAGTGTATGAAGTAACAAGGATGATACCCCATGGAAGGGTTACATCATACGGCGCCATAGCATCATATATCTCCACTGCCGGCTCGGCCCGCATGGTAGGATGGGCCCTTAATAACTGTCACAGCCTCAGCACCTACGTGCCCGCTCACCGGGTCGTCAACAGGGCAGGCATGCTTACAGGCAGGCACCACTTCGTCGACCCCGGCCTGATGCAACAACTGCTGGAGAACGAAGGTGCTGTCATTGAAGGCGACCGTATTCTTAATTTCAGCGATATGTTCTGGAACCCCGCCAGCGAACTGAAATAAGTCCTTTGAGCTTAGAAAAAAAATCCTTAAACTTGCCTCTTTATATTTAATTTAAATAAAAACAAGCTATAATTCTTTTCAATATGTATTCACATGATCAGATAATTACAGTGCTGAAAAAAGTCACCTATCCCGGAAAAGAGGACATCGTCTCCATGGGAATGGTTGAGAAAGCAGAGCACGGAGCAGAAGGGATAGAGATAGTCCTTAAGACAGACAGGCAGAAAGACCCGGTGGCCTCATCCCTCAAACATGCATGTGTCAGAGCACTGAAAGATGCTTTTGGCGCAGACACCGTCATCTCATCAATAGAGATAAAAGGACCTCAGCCAAAGGTGGAGACAAAGCCACTGGATTCAGGTTTTACACCCGGGGTTAAAAATATCATTGCAATAGCATCCGGCAAGGGCGGCGTGGGCAAATCAACCGTGGCCGTCAATACAGCCGTGGCCCTGGCAAGACAGGGATATGCAACCGGACTCCTTGATGCAGATATTTTCGGTCCCTCCGCCCCCAAGATGTTCGGTACGGAGAGTGTCAGGCCGGAGCTAAGGAAGGAAGGCGACAAAGAGCTTATAATACCGGTTGAGAAATACGGGGTTAAAGTGCTGTCAGTGGGATATTTCATATCACCCGATGATGCCGTTGTATGGCGCGGACCAATGGCATCAAACTTCCTGAAGCAGCTGCTGGGGCAGGGCGACTGGGGTGAGCTCGACTACCTTATTGTTGACCTTCCCCCCGGAACAAGCGATATACACCTGACACTGGTGCAGGAGGTAGGCGTCACAGGTGCCGTCATAGTGTCAACACCACAGCAGGTGGCGCTGGCAGATGCCATAAAGGGAATTGCCATGTTCGCCAATGAGAAGATAAACGTGCCGGTGCTTGGCCTTGTGGAGAATATGGCATGGTTCACACCTGCTGAGCTTCCTGATAACAAGTATTATATTTTCGGCAGGGGGGGATGCAAAAAGCTGGCTGAAGACAAAAAGCTGCCCCTGCTCGGACAGATACCCATCATACAGGGCATAGCCGAGAGCGGCGACAGCGGGTCACCCGTGGCACTGGGTGATGATGATATAGGCAAAGCCTTTGATAAGCTTGCCAGGGAGCTTGTCACCAGAACTGAGGAGAGAAACAGAAACCAGGACCCCACACAAAAAGTGCCGCTTAAATAAATATTTATTATGGAAGAAAATACAAAAAATGATCTGAGGGCAAGGGTGATGGATGCACTCGACAGGGTGAGACCATACCTGCAGGCTGACGGCGGTGATATTGAACTGGTGGAGATAAGCGCTGACAATAAAGTAATGGTAAGACTTACAGGAGCATGCAAGGGCTGCCCCTTCAGTATGCAGACTCTTAAGGGAGGTGTTGAGCAGGCCCTGATAAAAGAAGTGCCGGAGATAGTTGAAGTGGTAGCTGTATAATCTTTTTATCATTATTTTCACAGCCACAGGCATACTATTTTCTGTTTTTACCAGTTAATAGTGTAAACCGATTGATTTGGGAAGATATCTTAAATCAAATAACATTCTTATTGTGCTGGCCACAGGCCTGTTGCTATACTCATGCTCTGTAGAGAAGAATACAGGCCTGAGCCGCTTTTACCACAACCTTACCAGTAATTATAACATATATTTCAACGGCAATGAGGCCTTCCTCAGCGGTGTGGAAAGGATAAAACAGTCACATAAGGATGATTATGCCACACTGATACCCATCTTCGAATACAGTGATATAGACGCTGCCCGCTCAGCTGCAGGTGATATGGAAAGAGCCATCAATAAAGCATCCAAGCTGATAAGCCTGCACTCCATGACGGCCAGTCCCGAGATGGACAGCGATAAACCATTGTCGGATAAGGAGAAAGAGTTTTATGACCGCAAGGAATATAATGACTGGGTGGACGACAGCTACCTGCTGATGGGCAAGGCACAGCTGCTGAAACACGACTATAACGATGCCAGGGTTACACTGCTTCATAATATCAGGGAGTCGCATGATGAGGAGATGCGCATCAGATCAATGATATGGCTGGCCAGAACATATAACGAGGCGGGTAGGCTGCTGTCAGAGATTGATCCGCAGCCTCTGGATGATGAGCTGAAAGCCGGATATTACCTTAGCCTGGCCGATATGCATATGCGCAGTCAGCAGCACAACAGGGCCATCACGGCACTGGAGAAAGCCCTTGCCAATATCAAAGGTAAAAAGAACAAGAACAGGCCTGCCTATATACTGGCCAGACTGTACGAGGAAACAGGTAACAGCACTGAGGCCACAAGATATTATAAAAAAGTGCTGAGGCTTAACCCTCCCTATGAGATGGAGTTCAATGCCAGGATAAGCCAGGCCGGTGTCTTTGATGTTGAGTCAGGTGATGTTGAAAATATAAGGAAAGAACTGAATAAGCTGCTGCGCGATGATAAGAACAGGGAGTACCGCGACCAGATATACTTTGCCCATGGTAAGCTGTCGATGCGCGAAGGCAAAAGCGACGAGGCAATAGACTATTACCACCAGTCGGCAGCGGCCAGCACCGATAATAATAACCAGAAAGGAAGGTCATACCTTATGCTGGCAGAGCATTATTATGATAAACCCGACTACCACCTGGCACAAATGTATTATGACAGTGCCGTTACCTTCCTTGCCGGAGAATATCCCGGTTATAACGATTATGACAGGATATCACGTAACCTCAACGAGCTGACATCATACCTCGATATAGTGAGCAGGGAGGACAGCCTGCAATATGTGGCATCACTCAGTCCCTCGGAGATAGATAATATCATAAGCGGTATCATAAGAGAGATAGAGCAGGAGGAAAGAGAGGCCGCCATGCCGGAAGGAGACAGGTACAATATGGGCCAGTTCTATGAGAACCAGAGAAGGTTCAGGGATAATATTGAGGCCAGCGGCAAATGGTACTTCTATAACCAGTCGGCCCTGACCTTCGGGCGCACCGAGTTCCGTAACAGGTGGGGCGACAGGGAGCTGGAAGATAACTGGCGGCGGCGCAACAAATCATCAACGGGAGCTGTGGCTGGCAGTGAAGATGAAGCCGGGGGAGAGGAAGAAATGGATGAAACAGCCGATATCAAATCAAAAGAGTTCTACCTCAAAAACCTGCCGGTGAATGATTCCCTGATGGCCGAATCAGACAGGAAGATGGCTAATGCACTGTTTAATGCAGCACTGGTGTACCAGGAAAAATTCAGGGATTATGAAAAGGCCAAACAATCCTACACCTCCTTTATCAGCCGCTTCCCTGATAACTACAGGGTGCCCCAGGCATTGTACAATATCTACAGTATCTATAAGGACCGCGACCCGCAGCTGGCAGAGTCCCATAAGGAAAGACTCATAAGCCGGTACCCTGAAAGCGAATATGCAAAGATACTGTCCGACCCTGACTACCTCGAAACAAGGATGAAAGAAGCAGGCAGGGCTGAAGAGATGTATAACCGTGCCTTCCGCCTGTATAAGAATCACGATATGGAGGCAGCCATAGCAATATGCAACAGGGCCCCGGATGAGTTCCCGCAGTCAGAACTGCTGCCCAGGTTCATGCTGCTCAAAGCATATGCCATGGGTCCGACGCTGGATGAGAAAAGCCTTAAGGATGAGCTGCTCAGGATAACAGATATGTACCCCGACACAGAAGAAGCCACCAGGGCCTCGGAAATGATAGCCCATATAAACGAGAAGGTGCCGGAGCTGAAAGAGGAGGATGAGATAGAAAAAGCCGTTATGCTGTATGATACCGTCGACACAGCACCCTACAGGTTTATGCTTATCATTATGGACAAAGACCTGGATATAAACAGGCTGACCTTCGATGTTATAAATTACAATATTGATAACTATACCAATGAGAATTATAACACAAGGGGCGAGCTGGTGAATGATGAATATATAAGCATTACTGTGGGCACCTTCCCCGGCATCGATAGTGCAATGGAATATTATAACATTTTCCGTCCGGACGAGATACTCAGAAACACCGGTGAAGCCGAAATACTCAGCTTTATCATCAGCTCATCCAACTATAAAAGCCTTATGCAGGATAAGGATGCCGGCAGATATTACCTCTTTTTCAGGGAAAACTACCTTGAGTGATATAACTTTGTGCATATATCATAATTATTAATGCTTCATTATGAGAAAAATTAAAGTTCTCTGGACAGATGATGAGATTGAGATACTGCGGCCTCATATCATCTTCCTCGGGGAAAAAGGTTACGAGGTGGAAACGTGCACCAACGGCATTGATACCATTGAGCTGGTCAGAGACAATGATTATGATATCCTTTTACTCGATGAACATATGCCGGGCATGAGCGGTATAGACACCCTTAAACAGATAAAACAGCTTAAACCGGACATCCCCGTTATAATGATCACCAAGAGCGAGGAAGAGGATATCATGGAAGATGCCATAGGGTCGCAGATAGCCGATTACCTTATCAAACCCGTTAAACCGAAGCAGATACTGCTGAGCCTCAAAAAAAACACTGACAGCAAAAGGCTGGTGACCGAAAAGACAACAAGTGACTACCGGGGCGAGTTTGCTGCCATAAGCAGGCTTATCAGTGAAGCCGGCTCTGCCGCAGACTGGATCAAAATCCATAAAAAGCTTGTCTACTGGGATATACAGCTCGACAAAACAGGCGACAGTACCATGCGTGAGATATTCGCCACACAGGAACAGGAAGCAAATAAGGCATTCTCCAGGTTTATATCCTCCAATTACCTGCTATGGTTCAGGGATGAAAAAGAAAGGCCGCTTATGAGTGCCGGTTTGATGAAGGAAAAAGTGTTGCCCCTGCTTGCAAAAAAACAAAAACTGTTTTTTATACTTATCGATAACCTGCGCTATGACCAGTGGAAGGTTATTTCGGCCGGACTCTCATCCATGTTCAGGGTAGCCGGAGAATCACAATACTACAGCATACTGCCCACCGCCACACAGTATTCACGCAATGCCATCTTCAGCGGCCTTATGCCTGCAGACATACAGAAGCATTACCCTCAGCTGTGGGTGTATGACGATGAGGAGCAGGGAAAAAATATGCACGAGGAAGAGCTGCTGTCACTGCAGATCGAAAGGCTCACTCCCGGCATAAAATGGAAATACCATAAGATAAGCAGCAACTCTGCCGGCAGTAAGATAAACGAAAGGCTGCCCGACCTGCTGGATCTGGACCTCAATGTGATGGTGTATAACTTTGTTGACCTTATATCCCATGCCCGTACCGAGATGGATATTATAAAAGACCTTGCCGGCGATGAGTCGGCATACCGCACACTCACCCGTTCATGGTTTATGCATTCACCCCTCTATGAGCTGCTCAGCCGCCTCAGCTCCGCCGGGGTGAAGGTGGTGATAAGCACCGATCATGGCACCATAAGGGTTAATAACCCGGTGAAGGTGACAGGCGACAGGAGCACCTCGCCCAACCTCAGGTATAAGCTGGGACGCAATCTGGACTACCGCGCTTCCGATGTGTTCGATATTGAACATCCCCACGCGGCCGGACTGCCAAAAAGCAATATATCGTCCAGGTATATCTTTGCACGCAATTACGACTTCCTGGTCTATCCCAATAATTATAACCATTATGCCAGGTACTACCATAACACCTTCCAGCACGGCGGCATCTCCATGCAGGAGATGATAATCCCTGTAGCCATTCTCGATCCGCTGTAAAAAAAAGAGATTATCTTTGCAGCCAAGGTACATCAGGGCCAAACCATAATGATCTATGCAGATAATAATAAAAAATACAGGTGACCTGGACAGGGCTGCGGCCGAATTCATTAAGCATAGCTCTGGCCATAATATCTTTGCATTCTACGGTAGCATGGGAGCAGGCAAGACAACATTCATAAAAGCCATATGCAGGGCCCTGGGCAGCACCGACACAGCCACAAGCCCCAGCTTCACCCTGGTCAATGAATATAACACCGGCGGCGGCAGACTCCTGTACCATTTCGATTTTTTCCGAATAGAAGACTATGAGGAGGTTTATGATTTTGGTTTCGAGGAATACCTGGCATCCGGACACAAATGCTTTATGGAATGGCCTGAGAAGATAGAACCGCTGCTGCCAGCGGAAACATTCAGGGTTTATATCACGGTTAATGAGGATGGCAGCCGCAGGGCAACACTGGAAGAACCTGCAGCTTAACTATTATTGCTCCAAATCAATTATTTTTTTACCTTTGGTTTCACCAATAAACAGCCCGGGATATGCAGGGGAAAGAAAAAAGGGAAAGATATCTTTCCAATTCGGCCTTTATGCCGCAGGAAGAGCTTCTGGAAACAGGCCGCAAAAAGAAGAGTGTCTCCATAGGCATACCGCGCGAGTCGGGGGAGAACGAGAAAAGGATAGCGCTCACTCCCGAAGCGGTAAACCTGCTTGTTGAAACGGGAAACACCGTATATGTACAGGAAGGCGCCGGACTGGGATCAAACTATACTGATAACGACTATAGTGAGAACGGCGCCCGCATCACCAAAACGGCGGATGAGGTCTTTAACTGCGACCTGGTGATTAAGGTGGCCCCCTTCTCAAAGGAAGAGGTGAGCAGGCTGGGCGACAGGCGCACCATCATCTCTTTCCTTAAAGTGCTGACGCAGAGCAAGGAGGCCCTTACGGGCATCATGCAGAAGAATATCACTGCCCTGGCCTTTGAAAAGATAAAAGACAGGCATAATGAACTGCCGGTGGTGGAATCCATGAGCGAGATAAGCGGTATAACATCAATACTTATAGCATCCGAGTACCTGAGTAACCAGTACGGTGGCAAAGGGGTTATGCTGGGCGGTGTTTCGGGAGTCACACCAACCGAGGTGGTGATAATAGGTGCCGGCACAGCAGGCGAATATGCAGCCAGGGCCGCTCTCGGTCTGGGTGCCGAGGTTATGGTCTTTGACAACTCGGTGCACCAGCTCAGGAAGTTCCAGTCGGTGGTGGGACAGCGGCTGCAGACTTCGGTCTACCACCCCCAGGTCATCAACAAGGCACTTAAATCTGCTGATGTGCTTATCGGCGCCATACAGATAGAAGACCTGAGACCATGGTACCATATAACGGAAGCCATGGTCAAAAAGATGAAAAAGGGATCGGTGCTGATAGACCTCAGCATTGACAGGGGCGGATGCATCGAGACAATGGAGTGCCGCGACCTGCAGGACCCCGTCTATATAAAACACGGGGTGGTGCACTATGCTGCCTGGAACCTGCCCTCAAGGGTGGCACGTACCGCCTCCATAGCCCTTAGCAATGTGTTCACCCCCCTGATACAGGAGATGGCTGACCGGGGTGGACTCGACAATATGCTTAAGAGCAGTCCCGGTCTCAGTCAGGGTGTATATGTATATAAAGGTATGCTGACCAATGAGACGCTGGGACAGAAATTCAACCTTATCTCCAAAGATATAAACCTGCTGCTGACAGCTTTCTGATCCTGTCTGATAACATTCCTAAAGAAATAATTACATCCGGAATAACAGCAGGCTCAGTATTTACCCTGCTTATCATACAAACCTCAGGGAGGCATCACTGCCAGTCACATCCAGCTTAACTTCAGCGCCGCAATAAAAAGCCCTGTTATCAGGTATATGTCCCGCCGGAAAACCAAAAGCCACAGGATAATCATAGTCCTTCACGGCATCCATGATAATTTCACCTGCACTCATGGCATAGTTGTGAGGCGACTCCTTAAGACCTGTCAGTCCCCCCACTATCAAGCCCCTCACCCCTTTAAGCACGCCGGCCAGTCGCAGTCCCGTTACCATCCGGTCAAAACCATACATATATTCACCCCTCTCCTCAATAAAAAGTATCTTGCCCTTCAGGCAGTCGCGCAAGCCCGTGCCTGCGAGGTGACTGATAAGCGAGAGGTTGCCGCCCAGTAGCATGCCTTCAGCCTGCCCCCCACGATAAGGATCACTGCTCCAGCTATAAGCGTCAATACTGCTGAACAGTGCCTGCTTTAAGCTGTCCAGGCTCTCTTCCGCCGTATCCTCAGCGGCATAATTAAGAGGCATCTCCCCGTGTATGCTTTTGATAGCATAGCCGCAGTTAACAAAAAGATGGAGCACGGTAATATCGCTGTAGCCCACTATCCATTTGGGCTTTCGGCTGAAAGAGCTGAAATCCGTCCCGTCTATTATCCTCGACACACCGTAGCCGCCCCTGGCACATATCACTGCAGCAATGGACTTATCATCCAGGGCCCACTGCAGGTCGGCCAGCCTCTGCGTGTCAGTGCCGGCAAAGACACCGTAACGCTCATACAGGTACCTGCCGCGGACAATATCGAGTCCCCATGACTCCATAATACCCGCTGCCTTTTCAGTCCGGCCCCTGTCTGCCGGTCCAGCCGGCGCAATAAGCGCCACCCTGCTGCCCCTGCGCAGGGCAGGCGGCGTAATAATTTTCTTTACCATAATACAAATATATATTCTTTTTATCGTAATAAGCCCGCCAAAGCTTTAAACTCTCCGGCCTGAATCTGCTGCCCGGGACGAGAAAACCGGGAGCAAATATTTTCTTATCTTTGTCCCTGTTTTTGTATCACCATAAAACATCATCTTCAAGAAGAATAATAATATGAAGAAACCGGCCAGACACCTTATCACCTCAGCCCTGCCCTATGCCAACGGTCCGCTGCATATAGGTCACCTCGCAGGTGTGTATATACCCTCCGATATCTATACACGCTATCTTAAGATAAAAGGAGAGGATGTTATCTCCATCTGCGGCTCCGATGAGCACGGGGTGCCTATCACCCTTAAAGCCAGGAAAGAAGGCATCACGCCTCAGGAGGTGGTAGACCATTACCATAAGCTGAACAAAAAGTCATTCGAAGATTTTGGCATTGAGTTCGATATCTATTCAAGGACGAGCAATAAGATACATCACGAGACGGCCTCTGACTTTTTCAGTACACTCTACGAAAAAGGTGAGTTTATCGAAAAGACCACAGAGCAGTATTACGACAATGAGGCGCAGTGCTTTTTAGCAGACAGGTATATAAGCGGTATATGTCCCCACTGCAGCAGCGACAGTGCTTATGGCGACCAGTGTGAGAGCTGCGGCACCTCGCTCAATGCCACCGACCTTATAAATCCACGCTCCATGGTCAGCGGCACCATGCCGGTAATGAAAGAGACAAAGCACTGGTTCCTGCCACTCGATAAGTATGAGCCCTGGCTTAAAAAATGGATACTGGAAGACCATAAGGAATGGAAAACCAATGTGTATGGTCAGTGCAAGTCGTGGCTAGACCAGGGACTGCAGCCCAGGGCTGTGAGCCGCGATCTCGACTGGGGCGTGCCGGTGCCCGTTGAAGGTGCCGAAGGAAAGGTGCTGTATGTATGGTTCGATGCCCCCATAGGCTATATCTCTGCCACACGCGAGCTCACTGACCAGTGGGAGCTTTACTGGAAAGATCCGGACACCAGGATGATACATTTTATAGGCAAGGATAATATCGTCTTCCACTGTATCGTCTTCCCCGCCATGCTGAAGGCCGAAGGCTCATATATACTGCCTGACAATGTGCCGGCCAACGAGTTCCTTAACCTTGAGAACGATAAGATATCCACCTCCCGTAACTGGGCCGTATGGCTGCATGAATACCTTGAGGATTTTCCCGGCGACCAGGATGTGCTGCGCTATGCTTTATGCGCCAGTGCACCCGAAACCAAGGACAATGATTTTACCTGGAAGGAGTTCAGGAACAGGAATAATAACGAGCTGGTAGCCATCCTGGGCAATTTTGTCAACAGGGCCCTTATCCTCACCAATAAGTATTTCGACAGCCGCGTGCCTGCCAGGGCGGAGACAAACGAATATGACAGGGAGGTGCTCGACAATATGTCCGTACAGAAAGATAAGGTGGCTGCCGCCCTCGATAATTTCAGGTTCAGGGAGGCACTGAAGGAAGCCATGAACCTGGCGAGACTGGGTAATAAGTATCTGGCCGACACCGAGCCGTGGATAGTGATAAAAACAGACGAAGAGAGGGTCAGGACAATACTCAATATAGCCCTGCAGATAACAGCCAGCCTGACCATAGTGCTGGATCCCTTCCTCCCCTTCTCCGTAAGGAAGCTCAGGGAATGGCTCAATATAGAAACACTGCCCTGGGATATGGCCGGACGCGATGATTTGCTCAGCGCGGGACATAAGACAGACAGGCCCGGCATGCTCTTCAGGAAGATAGAGGAAGAGGAGACGGACAGGCAGGTAAAAAAGCTAATGGAAACAAAGGAAAAGAATGAGGCTCCGGTGAAAGAGTCTGCGCCGGTAAAGGATAATATCAGCTATGATGACTTTGCCAGCCTGGATATACGCACAGCCACCATCACCGCTGCCGTAAAGGTGCCCAAAACAAAGAAACTGCTGCAGCTGACACTTGACACCGGCATAGACACCCGCACGGTGGTGGCCGGCATAGCCGAACATTTTGACCCGAATGCTATCACCGGCAGACAGGTGTCGCTTATCATCAACCTGCAGCCGCGGAAGATAAAAGACATAGAGTCGCAGGGCATGATACTGATGGCAGAGGATGACAGCGGTAAGCTGGTGTTTTTGTCGCCCGCTGAAAAAGTGAAGAATGGTTGTATTATCAAATAGCTGCTATTCTTTCCGGATATCCTCAGGTGAGTCTCCAGGGCCAGTCAGGTGAAAAATGGCTGTGTGATCAAATAGCTGCTATTTCTTCCATATCCAGATACCGTCGAAAGAATCTTCAAGGCGGTATTTATCGTCTATGGCCTCCTGCTTTGTGCCAAAGGATGTGGCGGTAACCCTGAGGTAACCGTTACCCGCATTTATCAGCTCGGCATCGTAGCCTTTGCCGGCCAGCTCCCTTAACATATGGTTGGCATTGTCGCTGTTCCGGAAACTGCCCACCACAAGGTAATAAACACCTGCACCTCGTGTGCCGGCAGCAGCGTTCAGCTCAGCAGCTTCGGTGTTCTGCTCAGCAGCTTCGGTGTTCTGCTCAGCAGCTTCGGTGTTCAGCTCAGCAGCTTCATGTTTCAGCTCAGCGCCGGCAGCATCCTTTTCCTGCTCCTCTGAAGCTACCGTGGAAGCTGACTCGTCCTTCCCGGCAGACCCGGAAGCAGCAACACTCTCCTGCCTGTCCTGTGCCTTTCGTGACTCTTCAAACTCTATCTTCGCCAGGGGATTAAGGCTTACATCTGACCTGAAAAGGTCCGTCTTGAGCGGCACTATAACCATGGCCAGTATAAAAGGTATGGCCACGGCTGCCCGCCATATCATCCTGCGCCTGTTAGCCAGTGCCACAGGATCCCTGTGACGGCGACCGGCAGCGAGACCGGCAAGGGCATAATCCTCAACAGGCTCCCTGGTAAAAGGCTCCAGCCCGTAGGAGTCGAGCAGAAAATTAATATCATTATCAGGCTCAAATTGCAGGCTGCCCTCATTATTAAGTCTGAGATGGCCTATACCCGGCATATGAACACGCTCACCCTTCGATAAGGCAGTACGTATACCACTCACATACTCCTCCACCATACGCCTGGCAGCAGCATATCCAATACCTTTCTTTGCCGATATGCCCCCTATAAGCAGGCCATCGTTATTATCCAGGTTGCTGTTAAAAGAGATAGCCTTCAGCGGAGGTGTGAAAATATGGCTCTCCCTGTCAATCCCGGCAGGCTGGTAGTTACCAATAAAGCCACCGAAGCCGGGCAGTATGACGCAATCGTGACTGAAAAGCAGCTCCCTGATAAATGGACTAAGGTCTCTCATTTGTTTAATATTCATGTTCGTTTAACAGCTAAGGCAAATATTTTTTTTGCAGGGGATCAGGCAAATCCTGTTTTCCCTTAAATGCAAATTTAATAAAAGTCGCGGATATTTATTTCATCTCAGCAAAGTAAATATTATCTTCGTTGTCCGATCTCTGTAATATAAAAAAGATCGCCCGGGGCGGTCAGGAAAAATGGAAATGGTGAAATGTAGCGGGGCGGTCCGGAAAAATGGAAATGGTGAAATGTAGCGGGGCGGTCCGGGGGAAAGTAAATAACAAACCAATCCGGAAGCTACAGGGAACGAACTGAAAAAATGAAATAAACCTATGAAAGATCTGACAATGGTTGACCTTAAGGGTCAGTATAAGAGGATAAAGGGCGAGACAGACAAAGCCATACAGTCGGTGATCGACTCGGCAGCCTTTATCAGGGGTCCCGAAGTAAGCCTGTTCGAGGAGGAGCTGGCCTCCTACCTGGGGGTCAGGCATGTTATCAGCTGCGCCAACGGCACCGATGCCCTGCAGGTGGCGCTGATGGCACTTGGACTCCAACCGGGTGATGAGGTTATTACCACCGATTTTACCTTTATAGCCAGCGCAGAGGTGATAGCCCTGCTCGGACTCAAACCTGTTTTCGTGGAGCCTGCCGCCGATACCTTCAATATCGATCCCGCAGCCATAGAGAAAGCTATTGGTCCGCGTACCAGAGCCATACTGCCCGTTCACCTGTTCGGGCAGACAGCCGATATGGAAGAGATACTGAAGATAGCCCGCAAACATAAGCTGTTTGTCATAGAAGATGCAGCACAGGCCACCGGGGCCGAATATATCTTTTCCGACGGCACAAGAAAAAAGGCAGGCAGCATGGGCATTGCCGGCTGCACATCCTTCTTCCCCTCCAAGAATCTGGCATGCTTTGGCGACGGCGGCGCCATATTCACCAATGATGACGAGCTGGCAAAGATGATGCGCAGCATAACAAACCATGGCAGCACGGTGAAATATTACCATAAGCATATAGGTGTCAACTCGAGGCTCGACACCATACAGGCGGCCATACTGAGGGTCAAGCTTAAATACCTCGATGAGTATAACCTCTCGCGCCGCAGCGCAGCATCCTATTACGACAGGCAGCTGAGCGTGGCAGAGCAGGTGGTGACACCGCTGCGGGCAGACAGCTCAACACATATATTCCACCAGTATACCATTAAGACAGACCCGGAGATAAGGGATGAGCTGAAAAAATTCCTTGCCGCTAACAATATACCCTCAATGATATATTACCCGGTGCCCATGCATAAGCAGGAAGCATACCGCTATCTGGGACTGGCAGACAGTGATTTTCCGCTGACAACATCACTGTGCAGCTCGGTCCTCTCCCTGCCCATGCATACAGAGCTTAAGATAAGCCACCTGCAGTATGTAAGCGATCATATTTACAGGTTTTTTGAAGAAAAAAGCAAGCCATGAATGATTATTTTGCTCACGAAACAGCAGTGTTAGATGAAGGATGCGAGATAGGTGAAGGATGCCGCATTTGGCATTTCTCGCATATCATGACCGGCGCCAGGCTGGGTGAGAAATGTAACCTTGGCCAGAACGTGGTTATATCGCCGGGCGTCATACTGGGCAATAATGTCAAAGTGCAGAATAACGTGTCGGTATACACCGGTGTCATATGCGAGGATGATGTCTTCCTGGGTCCCTCAATGGTCTTTACCAATATAGTCAACCCCAGGAGCGCCGTGGTGCGGCGCGACAGCTACGTGGAGACGAGGGTGGGACGCGGAGCCACCATAGGGGCCAATGCAACCATTATCTGTGGCAATGATATAGGTATGTTTGCCTTTATAGGCGCCGGCGCTGTGGTCACCCGCGAGGTAAAACCCTATTCACTGGTAGTGGGTAACCCGGCAAAGCATGCGGGCTGGATGAGCGAATACGGTCACAGGCTCAGCTTTGATGACAGCGGCACAGCCCTTTGTCCCGAAAGCGGCGGGAGATACCGCCTCACCGGGGATAATGTTTCTAAAATTAATGATTAGCTTTAAGGCATAAATTGGGATCTATGAGTGATAAGTCAAAAAATTTCGGACTGGTAGGGGTGGCAGGCTATATAGCAGTCCGCCACCTTGCAGCCATCAAACAGACAGGCAACGCGCTGCTGGCCAGTCTCGACCCCTTCGACAGCGTGGGTATCATAGACTGCTATTTTCCTGAAAGCGACTTTTTCGTGGAGTTTGAACGCTTCGACCGCCATTTCGAAAAGCTGAAAAGATCAGGGGTGATGATTGACTATGTAAGCATATGCTCACCCAACTACCTGCACGACTCCCATATACGCTTTGCACTGAGGCACCAGGCCGATGCCATATGCGAGAAACCCATAGTCCTTAACCCATGGAATATAGATGCCCTGCAGGAGATAGAGAAAGAGACGGGCAGGAAGGTGTACACCGTGCTGCAGCTCAGGCTGCACCCTTCAATAACAGCCCTCAGGGAGAAGATAAGAAAAGGCCCCAAAGACCGAAAGTATGATATAGACCTTACATATATAACAGGCAGGGGCAACTGGTACAGCTTCTCATGGAAGGGCGATATACAGAAATCAGGCGGTGTGGCCACCAATATAGGCATCCATTTCTTTGACATGCTGGGCTGGATCTTCGGCAGCACACAGGAGAATTATGTGCATACACTCCAGGAGAACAGGGCCGCCGGCTACCTCGAGCTGGAGAATGCAAGGGTAAGGTGGTTCCTGAGCATCGATCATAATGACCTGCCGGAGGATGTAAAGGAGAAAGGACAGAGAACATACCGGTCTATCCGCGTGGAAGGCCAGGAGATAGAGTTCAGCGGAGGCTTTGCCGACCTGCATACAGATACATACAGGGATATACTGAACGGCCGTGGCTTTGGCCTCGACCAGGCACGCAGCTCCGTCGAAACAGTGTATAAGATACGTAATGCAGTACCACAGGCACGCAAGGGAGAGATACATCCCTTT
>CAZGUR010000002.1:29179-45318 GCA_964529295.1 uncultured Rikenellaceae bacterium
ACCGGGCATATTTAATATAATATATTAGCGGCAGCTGTATACGCCCGTCGCGGGTGCAGCGCCGCCTAAACTTTTTAATATTAAGGAATGAACAAGAAACTGATTGAGGGAAAGACCAGGCTGTCGGTAACGGGACTCGGATATGTGGGTCTGCCCATAGCCCTTGAATTTGCAAAGAAGATAAGCGTGATAGCCTTTGATATAAACCCGGAAAGGGTGGAAAGCATGAGAAATGGGGTGGACCCCAGCAATGAGCTGCCACCGGAGGCATTTGACAATACCGATATAATCTTCACATCTGACCCTGACGACCTGAAAGATGCAAGCTTCCATATAATAGCAGTGCCCACACCAACCAACAAGAATAAGCTGCCCGACCTTGGACCGGTGCTGGCAGCCTCTGAAACGGTGGGCTCCATACTCAAGAAAGGTGATTACGTGGTTTACGAGTCAACCGTCTATCCGGGCTGCACTGAGGAGGACTGTGTACCAGTGCTCGAGAAAGTATCATCACTGCGCTATCGCGACGATTTTAAGGTGGGATTCTCGCCCGAGAGGATAAATCCCGGCGACAAAGTCAACACCCTCACATCAATAGTGAAGGTGACCAGCGGCTGCGACCCTGCATCGGCAGAAGAGATAGCAAAGACATATGAGATGATAATAGAGGCCGGGGTGCACAGGGCCAGCTCCATTAAGGTGGCCGAGGCTTCCAAGATCATTGAGAACACACAGAGGGATATTAATATAGCCTTTATGAATGAGCTGTCCATCATCTTCAATAAGATGGATATCAACACCTACGAGGTGCTGGAGGCAGCAGGTACAAAATGGAATTTTTTGAAATTCTATCCCGGACTGGTAGGCGGTCACTGCATAGGAGTAGACCCCTACTACCTCTCCTATAAGGCCAAGGAGCTGGGCTATCACCCCCAGATGATAGACTCCGGCCGCTTTGTTAATGACAGCATGGGCAGGTACGTGGGTAAGCAGACGGTGAAAAAGATAATAGCTGCATCAAAGGGTCCCAAAGGGGCCAGGGCCCTGATCATGGGTATCACCTTTAAGGAGAATGTGGCGGATATAAGAAACTCAAAGGTGGTGGATGTTATAAATGAGCTTCTCGATTTCGGCCTTAAGGTCGATATAGTGGACCCCAACGCTGATGCCGGCGAGGTAAAGAAAGAATACGGTCTTGAAATGCAGAAGGAGCCCTCAGGCCGCTATGATGCCGTTATAGTGGCCGTAAACCATGCACCCTACCTGCAGCTTACAGAAGATTATTTCAGCAGCCTGCTGACAGATAACGGCATACTGGTGGATATTAAAGGTATATACAGGGATAAGATCAAAGAACTTACTTACTGGAGCTTATAGATATGAAGAAAAAAGTGCTGGTAACAGGTGGTACCGGCTATATCGGTTCCCACACGGTAGTTGAACTGCAGAAAGAGGGTTACGATGTATTTATTATCGATAACCTCTCCAACTCGGATATAAAGGTGCTGGATGGCATAAGTGACATAAGCGGCACAAAACCGGTGTTTGAGCAGATAGAACTCTGTAACTTCGACAGGCTGCAGGCCTTCTTTACCCTTAACCCCGATATTGAGGCTGTCATCCATTTTGCAGCACTGAAAGCCGTAGGTGAGTCGGTGGAGAAACCGCTGCTGTACTATTATAACAATATAAGCTCCCTTATAAACCTGATGCAGTGCATGATGGATTTCAATATACCATCCATGGTCTTCTCCTCCTCATGCACCGTATATGGACAGCCTGATAAATTACCCGTCAGGGAAGATTCGCCCGTCAAACAGGCCGAATCGCCCTACGGCAATACAAAAAAGATAGGTGAGGATATTATCCGGGATACCGTCAATGCCTGTGAGTCACTGAGAGCCGTCTCACTCCGCTACTTTAACCCCATCGGCGCACACCCTTCAGCCCTTATAGGCGAACTGCCCCTGGGTGTTCCTGAAAACCTGGTGCCTTTTATAACACAGACGGCAGCAGGCATAAGGGATGAAATGAAGGTATTCGGCGATGACTATGATACGCCTGACGGATCGGCTATACGCGACTACCTGCATGTTGTGGACCTGGCACAGGCACATGTTGTTGCACTGAACAGGCTAACAGAAAAGAAGAACAAAGACGATTATGAGGTCTTTAACCTGGGTACCGGTAAGGGCGTATCGGTATTTGAGGCCATTGAATCCTTTGAACGCGTAACAGGCGAAAAGCTTAATTACCGGGTAACAGGACGCCGTCCCGGCGATATTGAAAAGATATGGGCCGATGCCTCCCTGGCAAACAAAGAGCTGGGATGGTCGGCCGGACTTTCACTGGATGATGCAATGAGATCGGCATGGGACTGGCAAAAAAATTTACAAAAGAAATAATAATATAATATCCAGCTATAAGACGACCATGAACCGGGCTTGCAAGCTCACGAAGTAATTTTAACAATTTAAACAGATGAAAAGAACAGTACTGATAACCGGGGGTGCCGGCTTTATAGGCTCTCATGTGGTCCGCCACTTCGTTAATAAATACCCTTCTTACCTTATCGTCAATGCCGATAAGCTGACCTATGCGGGTAACCTGCTTAACCTTACCGATATAGAAAAGGCAGACAACTACAGGTTTGAGCTTACAGATATAGTGAATGATGACGAGGTTACCGGCCTTTTCAAAAAATATAAATTTGACTCCGTCATCCACCTGGCTGCCGAGTCGCATGTAGACCGCTCCATCACCTCACCCAATGAATTTGTATTTACCAATGTCGTTGGAACGGTCAATCTGCTGAACGCATGCAGGAAAGAATGGGATAAGCCTGAAGGCAAGCTCTTCTACCATATATCCACCGACGAGGTGTACGGCTCGCTGGGCAGCGAGGGACTCTTCACCGAGGAGACAGCCTACGATCCGAAGAGTCCATACTCGGCCTCCAAGGCAGGATCGGACCATTTTGTAAGGGCTTACTTCAATACCTACGGCCTGCCCGTGGTGATAAGCAACTGCTCCAATAACTACGGTCCCAACCAGTTTCCCGAGAAACTGATACCGCTGGTGATAAATAATATTAAAACAGGCAGGAAGGTGCCGGTGTACGGTAAGGGAGAGAATATACGCGACTGGCTCTATGTTAAGGACCATGCCATAGCCATAGATACGGTCTTCCATAAGGGCAGGCGGGGCGAGACATATAATATAGGAGGCAATAACGAGTGGAAAAATATTGACCTGGTGCGCACCCTCTGTGAGCTGATGGATGAGAAGCTGGGTCGCAGCAAAGGCGAGTCGGCCTGCCTTATCACCTTTGTAAAAGACCGAGCCGGTCACGACATGCGCTATGCCATAGACTCGTCAAAGATAATGAAAGAGCTGGGCTGGTCACCGGAACATACCTTCAGGGAAGGGCTGAGCAAGACAACAGACTGGTACCTGCATAATGAAGAATGGATGCTGAGTGTGCTGTCAGGCGACTATGAAAAATATTACAGCAGTCAATACCTCAAAAGATAAGACCGTCACAATTTAGTCCAGAACCGTATATGTCAGCTCAAACCGCACAGCATCATCTGTGTCGCGGTTCGCTTTGATCAGAAGACGTTTATTGCTGTTTTCCCTGGCCAGGGTCATTATTTCTGTAGGAGATAATTCACCGAGATTTCTTTTAAGATGCCTGATAATAAATATCGGCGACACTTCAGGCAGAAACAGCTCCAGCTCAGGTTCAATAATATTGCCCTCATAATAATCCTGAACGAAACTGGAGATATTCAAAACATACTGGTTTGTTACATTATTAAATGTACCATCGATAAAGGCAGGGTTTATATCGTAATCATTTAATGTCTTTTTATATCCTGCACTATCATACCGTACATATAATCTTTTGGGGACCATTTCCTCGGTGTAATCCAGTTCATTCAGATATACGGGGAGATATAATCTTGCTTTATTAACAGCTATATCAGGTAAGGATCTTATGTGTTCCAGCTCAGGAATAACAAGCTTTGTATATACTCCCTTCATGCTTTGTATATATGCCAGAGTATCCTTAACCGGCTCATTGATATATTGTATCCTCTTCTGGGGATCACCCATTTCATAATCATGAATAAAGCGGTTATAACTGATACATTTCTCATTCATAAGAAACCGGTAAACACGGCTTCCTCCTGAACTGTTGGTATAATAGACCTCAATAGTCGTACTGCTGCCTTTAACAGCAAGCTCCAGTAAATGATTATTATTCTCCTGTGGATATTCAAAATACAAACCGTAGAAAAAATCCCGGAAATCTGTTGTATCACTTCTGAGATACAGCAGCGAAGTATCCCTTAGCATATAATTCCCGAATGATACAGGCAGGTCCAGTGTAAGCACAGTATCCGTGCCTGCAGGAAGGGAAGGAATTTCAACAGATGCAAGCAGTTCTTTTACTGGAACAGTTTTGTTGATATAATATGCGGAATCTGTGGAAAGCTTCTCACCAATTTCCCACAGGTTTAAAGTATTCCCATCAGGCATTTCATCAAATACATCTGTTATACTCAATCCCAGTTTAACCGAGTCTACAACAAAACCATCGCCGGGCCAGGCTAAGTCCAGCCACAGCTGAGAAACAAAATCAGAGGTCGTAAGACCAAAATACGGATCTATTGTACTACCCAGATAAGATAAATAAGCTCCGCCTGAAGTTGCCGAATCAGTAAAAACGGTATACATCTCAACACTCATGGTATCCGTACCCGCTATGCTGTAGAAGTCGCTGCCCGGAAGTATCCCTTCGCCGATGATTGTAGGTTCTTCCTCGCAGGAAATAATAAAAACTGACATCAGCATTGAGAGTGCCAGTATAATTACTGATTTTTTGTTGAATCTTTTTATTATGGCAGTTGCAGAGCCATACTGATCAGACAATCTTATCATAGAATTCATTATACGCATCAATATATTCCTCTTCATCTTTATATTCAAGCACAAGCTTATCCTGCTCCTCTATATATTTTCTTACTTTCTCGTTTATCTCCCTGCTACCAAAAACTATGCCATCTGAATTGTCAACGGCCATTTTTGACAAACTGAAATAATCAATGTCTCCCGTTAAATCCAGGTGCTTTTTGTCTATACCGTCACTGCCCAGCTTATCTGTAAAGGATGATCTGAAGGGCTTATTAAACTCACTGTCATACACCGAGTAGATAATTTTTACATCGGCAAAAACCGGGTCATCATAATAATACCTCTTAAGGTAGATCGGCACCAGTGCGGCCATCCAGCCGTGACAGTGGACAATGTCGGGTGCCCACCTCAGCTTTTTCACCGTCTCGAGAACACCCCTGGCAAAGAAAATCGCCCTCTCATCATTATCGGAAAACTCCTCCCCCTTCGCATTCCTCACCACATGCTTGCGGTGAAAGTAATCCTCATTATCGATAAAGTATACCTGCATCCTGGCTGCCTGTATACTTGCTACCTTAATAATAAGCGGATGATCGGTGTCGTCAATTATCAGGTTCATACCTGACAGACGTATAACCTCGTGCAACTGGTTACGGCGTTCGTTGATAGAACCGTAACGCGGCATGAATGTTCTTATCTCTTTTCCCCTTTCCTGTATCCCCTGTGGCAAATACCTGCTTATGCTGGAAATCTCTGTTTCTGGTAAATAAGGGGTAATTTCCTGTGATACGAATAATACCTTTTTACTCTCCATTTGGCCAATTAATAACAGAGTGCAAAGATAACAAAATTATTCCAATACTTAAATTATAGAGCCAGCTAATTGATTTATTGAATATTATCATTCTCAGCTATTTTGATTAAATTTGCCGACTGGTAATATATCCGGAAGAATGAAACAGATAACTGATCCTGCCGCGCTGCGCCGGGAGCTGGACAGGCAAAAGGATAGGACGAGGGGACTGGTACCCACCATGGGTGCCCTGCACAGGGGCCATATATCACTTATTGAAAGGTCAAAAGCAGAAAACGATATCACCATAGTAAGCATATTTGTCAACCCCACACAGTTTAATAATCCCGACGACCTGGCCTTATACCCGCGCGACCTGGTCGCCGACATGGATAAGCTGTCGCAGATCCTGGACGATGACGACATAGTGTTCACACCCGAAGCGGAAGATATATACCGCGGTGAGGAGATGCCTGCTGTCAACCTGGACCATCTCAATATAATAATGGAAGGACAGCATCGTCCCGGTCACTTTATAGGCGTGGTGCGCATAGTCAAAATACTCTTTGAGCTGTGCCGTCCGCACAGGGCCTACTTCGGGCGCAAGGACTTCCAGCAGCTGGCAGTGGTGAAGACAATGGTAAAGCAGCTGGGGATGGATATACAGATAACAGGATGTCCGGTGGTGCGCGAAGAGAACGGTCTGGCCATGAGCTCGAGGAACGAAAGGCTGCCGGCCGGTCTGCGCCGTAAGGCAGGCATCATTTACAGTACACTGAAAAAATACAGTGAGCAGCAGCGGGGGGATATTGAAGGACCCGGGGATATTGGACGTCCCGGGGATATTGAAGGGATCAAAGAGAAGGTAAGGGCGGAGATAAACGCGGTGGACGGACTTAAGGTTGAATATTTTGAAATAGTGGATGATGATAAACTATATCCACTGAAATCTGTTAATGATATTAAGACCGGCAAAACCTATACGGGCTGCATAGCGGTGTATGCAGGCAAGGTGAGGCTGATCGATAATAGGCAGTTTTTTTTTCCGTTTGCAAAAGGTTGATTAACTTTGCAGGGTAATTAATACATATTGCAGTCATGCTGATAGAGGTAGTGAAATCCAAAATTCACAAAGTAAGGGTTACTGAAGCAAACCTTCAGTATGTGGGCAGTATCACCATCGATGAAGATTTGCTGGAGGCTGCCGGTATTCTTGAGAACGAAAAGGTGCAGGTCGTTAACATCAATAATGGTGAACGGCTTGAGACATATGTTATAAAAGGAGACAGGGGCTCAGGGTCCATATGCCTCAACGGTCCCGCAGCGCGTAAGGCAGCAGTGGGCGATGTGGTTATTATAATATCATATGCCAGCATCGACTATGAGGAAGCAAAAACATTCAAACCGAAACTTATCTTTCCCGATACCGATACAAACAAACTGGTCTGATCTTGAAAGACAATATTAAGCAGATAGTTAAGCTGGGCTTCTTTATAAGCCTCAGTGCCACACTGCTGTTCATAGCTTTCCGGAACATTAACTTTTCACTTGTGCTTGAGGAGCTGAAGAATGCCCGCTATTCATGGCTTATCATAGCTCTTGCCGCCTCCATGCTGGCCTTTATCAGCAGGGCCAGGCGCTGGATACTCCTGATAAAACCCCTGGGCTACGAGCCCTCACTGCGCTCGGCCTACCATGCCCTTATGACCGGTTACCTTTTTAACTTTGCCGCACCCAGGCTGGGTGAGCTGACAAGGTGCGCGGCACTGGGAAGGAAGGAGAAGATACCGGTGGACAGGCTCTTTGGCACCGTCATAGCCGAGAGGGCCTTCGATATGGTCAGCATGCTTATTATCATGCTCATTATGATAGCCGGCCGCAGCAGTCTGATGAATTCCTTCTTTAAGGATGATGTCTTCGGTCCCCTGGGCGGTAAGATAGCCTCCTCCCTCACCCTGCCTGTGCCGGCAGTGATAATCGTACTGCTCTTTATACTGGCCGCAGTCATCATGCTGACGGTGTACCGCCGGAGGCTGAGGCAGGTAAAGCTGCTTGCCAGGATAGGGGATATATTAAAAGGTATATACAGCGGCCTTAAGTCCTTTACCGCCATGAAGGACAGGCTCGAATTTATTATACATACCATTATTATATGGTCACTGTATATTATTATGACATGGGCCGTCTTCTATGCCCTCCCGGCCACCTCGCACCTGCAGCTGGCCGATGCCGTATTTATACTGGTGGCAGGCAGCCTGGGGATGGCGGCGCCGGTGCAGGGCGGTATAGGGGCCTTCCACTGGATAGTGTCGCGCGCCCTGAATATTGTCTACGGCATAAGCCTGGAGGGCGGACTGGCATATGCCACCCTCTCGCATGAGTCACAGTTAATATTAATTGCTGTCCTGGGTACAGTTTCTTTTTTCCTTATCATGGGCAGGAAACAAAAGAAGTACAGGCAACCTGAACAAACGGAATAATGGCTAAGAACAAAACAGTGTATGTATGCAGCAACTGCGGTGCAGAGTCGTCCAAGTGGGTGGGACGCTGCAATGCCTGCGGCGAATGGAACAGCTATAAGGAACATCATATCCCCGCGGGAAAGAAAGAGCGCGCCTCCTTCAGCACAGCTGAGATCAGTCCCCGCCTGCTCAACGATATAGAGCCGCTGAAAAAAGACCGTATACGCTCGGGCATGAGCGAGACAGACCGCATACTGGGCGGCGGCATAGTGCCCGGATCACTCATACTGCTGGGTGGAGAGCCGGGAGTGGGCAAATCCACCCTGGTGCTGCAGATGGCCATGAAGCTGGAGGGTAAAAAGATATTATATGTGTCGGGCGAAGAAAGTGCCGAGCAGATAAAGCTGAGGGCCGGCAGGCTGGGATCAATCAATGAGTCGTGTTACATATATTCCGAAACATCACTGGAGGCCATAACGGGCAGCGCCGACAGCATAAAGCCCGAACTGATAATCATCGACAGTATACAGACAGTGAGCACGGGACTCCTGGAGTCATCGGCAGGCACCGTAAGCCAGGTGCGCGAATGTGCCGCCATACTGCTGCGCTACGCCAAGCAGACAGGGATACCCGTTATACTGGTGGGACATATAACAAAGGACGGCAGCCTTGCCGGTCCCAGGACACTGGAGCATATAGTGGATGTGGTGCTGCAGTTTGAAGGCGACAATAAATATATATACCGCATACTGCGCTCACTGAAGAACCGCTTTGGGGCCACTACCGAGATAGGTATCTTCGAGATGCTGTCATCCGGACTCCGTGAGGTATCCAATCCCTCCGAGATGTTTATCAGTCAGCATGACGAGCAGCTCAGCGGGATAGCCATAGCAGCCACCATTGACGGCATACGGCCCTTTATGATAGAGACACAGGCCCTGGTGAGCAGCGCCGTGTACGGCACTCCGCAGAGGAGTTCTACTGGATTTGATACGCGCAGACTCAATATGCTGCTGGCCGTGCTCGAGAAAAGGGCGGGCTTCAGGCTGGGTATAAAGGATGTGTTTATGAATATAGCCGGGGGACTCAAAGTGAATGATCCTGCAATAGATATGGCCGTTATCAGTGCCGTGCTCTCATCCAACCTGGATATAGCGGTGGAAAAAACATCCTGCTTTGCCGGTGAAACGGGACTCTCAGGTGAGATAAGACCCGTAAGCCACATAGACCTCAGGATAAAGGAGGCGGCCAGGCTGGGTTTTAAAAAGATCTATATATCGGCATATGCCCGTCCGGCTGCAAGTGCTATCAAAGGTATAGAAGTAGAAAAGGTTGGCAAGGTGGAGACACTGGTCAAAAAGCTTTTTGCCTCCTAAAACCGTTCCAGGTCATATATATCCCTGTTGGGGTTAGCCTCGTTAAGCTGGTCGCAGTCAAGCTCCAGGTCAAAGCCCGGGGGCTCATCAAACTCATCCTCAGGCATCATCTCAAAATCCTCATCGGCATAGAGCTTCTGCAGGAAGAGACCGAAAACGGGCAGCGCCATATTGGCTCCCTGTCCCAGTGTCAGACTCTCAAAATGTATTGCCTGGTCCTCCCAGCCTGTCCATACACCCGCCACCAGGTTAGGTGTCACACCCATAAACCAGCCGTTGGAATTATTCTGCGTGGTTCCCGTCTTGCCGCCAATGGGTCCCGGCAACTCATACTTCCACCTCATCCTAATACCGGTGCCCTCATCCACAACTCCCTGCAGCAGGTTAAGCATAAGGTAGGCGGTCTCCTCGCTCATCACCTCGTCAATGGCCGGGGTAAAGCGCGATATTATATTACCGTTCTTATCCTCCACCCTGCTGACAACAATAGGATCTGTAAAGACACCCTTGTTGGCATAGGTGCTGAAGGCACCCACCATCTCGTTAACCTTGAGCACCGAGGTGCCCAGGAAGATGGAATACACAGGATCTATATACCTCCTGTTAATGCCCAGCCTGGCCATTATGTCAACCACGGCCTGCGGCGAGAACTGCTTCATCAGCCATGCCGATATATAATTCTCCGAATTGGCCAGTCCCCATTTGAGGGTGACCATCTGTCCGTGGTACTCGCGGGGACCGCTGCTGCGGGGCGACCATACGGTATCATTCACCACATCCTCAAAATATCTTGGTATATTCTCCACCTTATGACAGGGTGAATAACCCTCCTGCATGGCCAGGGTATAGAGGAAAGGCTTTATTGTTGAGCCCACCTGCTTCCGCTGCTGGTTAATGGCGTCATACTTGAAATACCTGAAATCCGGTCCCCCCACATATACCTTAACATGGCCGGTATGCGGATTCATTGCCATCATCGAGGAGCGTACAAAATATTTATAGTAGAGAACGGAGTCATATGGACTCATAAGGGTGTCAATATCACCTTCCCAGCTGAAGACCTTCATGGGCACGGGGGTATTAAAGGCTCTCATTATGGAATCCTCGGAAACACGCCCTGCCATATTCCTGTACCTGTCGGTTCGCCTCACCGAGCGCTCCATTATCTCGTCAACCTCTTCACCGTCCAGGTCGTTGCTGTAAGGAGGGCGTCTGAAGCGCTTTGCCTCCTCTTTAAAGGCCGGCTGCAGGTCCAGTCCCAGGTGCTCGCGAACCGACTCCTCAGCATACTTCTGCATCCTCGAATCTATGGTGGTGAATATCCTGAGTCCGTCGCTGTAAAGGTTATAGTTGGATCCGTCAGGCTTAAGGTTCTTCCTGCACCAGCCATACAGAGGGTTATTATTCCACTCATCGAGGGCATCGAGGTACTGGTTCTCCGAGAAGAACATATCACGTTCGGGCTCATAGGCTATCATGGTCTTCCTTATATGTTCCCTGAGGTAGGTGGCCAGACCGGTATCATGAGCCTGCTCCTTAAAGTCTATCTCTATCGGCAGCTGCTTCAGTGAGTCGGCCTCCTGAGTACTTATATAACCGTACTTGCCCATCTGCGAAAGCACAATATTACGCCTTTCAAGCATATTTTCCGGGTTTCTCTTCGGGTTATAACGTATGGGGTTCTTTAACATACCCACAATTATGGCGGCCTGCTCAGTGTTGAGCGAGTCGGGAGTCGTATTGAAGTACACCGAGGATGCCGAGGTGATGCCCACGGCATTATATAAAAAGTCATACTGGTTAAGGTACATGGCTATTATCTCCTCCTTGGTATAGTTCCTCTCCAGCCGCACCGCCGTAGCCCACTCCTTGAACTTGGAAAGGCCCAGGCCTATGGCATGGCTCTTCACCGTACCGTCCTGCATGATCTCGCGCGTGCGGTACAGGTTTTTGGCCAGCTGCTGGGTGATGGTTGAGCCGCCGCCTGTGTCCTGTCCCAGCAAAATACTCTTAACCGCAACACGTAAGAGTCCCCGTATATCTATACCCGAATGACGGTAAAAACGTATATCCTCGGTGGCAATAAGGGCATCGATAACCGCAGGCGCCATCTCATCAAAATCGGCCCAGGTCCTGTTCTGAAGAAAAAACTTGCCCAGCAGCACACCGTCGGACGAGTACACCTCGGCAGCCAGGTTGTTCTCCGGGTTCTCCAGCTCCTCGAATCCCGGCATAGGACCGAAAACATCAAACGAGATAAGCACAAAGATAGTGATGATCAATACAAAGGGGCTGGCAAAAAGGGCCCAGAACCAAAGCTTATATTTCCTGTATTTATCTTCTTTCTTAGCCATTATGATATCTTATTTCCGCCAAAAGTACTAAATTATAATTAAAGAATTATCTGCTTTATTTTGAACAATGGTACATAAATGCTTTACTTTGTCCGGCTATTTGTGGAATGTAATTAAGATGAATATGAGTGAGAACCTCGTTATTGTAGAGTCGCCTGCAAAAGCAAAAACAATCGAGAAATTTCTTGGTAAGAATTTTAAGGTAGTATCCAGCTTTGGCCATATACGCGATCTTTCAAAAAAAAATATAGGCATTGATATTGAAAACGGCTTTGAGCCCGAATATATTATATCCGATGATAAAAAGAAGGTGGTCAGGGAGCTTAAGAAAGAAGCCGCCGCTGCCTCAACGGTATGGCTGGCCTCTGATGAGGACCGTGAAGGGGAAGCCATAGCCTGGCACCTGTCCCAGGTGCTTGATCTGCCACCGGAAAAAACGAAAAGGATAGTCTTTCACGAGATAACAAAGGAGGCCATAGACAAAGCCATCAGCTCGCCCCGCGGCATAGACCTGTCGCTGGTCCACGCCCAGCAGGCACGGCGAGTGCTCGACAGGCTGGTGGGCTTTGAGATATCACCCATACTGTGGAAAAAGGTGCAGCCCTCACTGTCGGCCGGCAGGGTACAGTCGGTGGCACTCAGACTCATAGTGGAGAGGGAGCGTGATATCATATCCTTCAAACCCGTATCATCCTACAGGCTGGCTGCCGAATTCAGGATAGAAGACAGCAGCATCGCAAAGAATAATGACGTGGAAAAGCCGGTGATAAAAGCCGAGGCAGCGGAAAAATTCAGTATAAGCAATGACGCATATTCCTTCCTTGAGAAATGTGCGGAGGCCGGTTTCAGTATAGATGATATAAGTGTAAAGCCGGGCAGCAGGTCGCCGGCACCACCCTTTACCACCTCAACACTGCAGCAGGAAGCCTACAGGAAGCTGGGCTTCAGCGTGGCGCAAACCATGTCGGTGGCACAGCGCCTGTACGAGTCAGGTAAGATAACATATATGAGAACAGACTCCACCAACCTGTCATCCATGGCTATGGGCACGGCCGCAAAGCTGATAAGGGAGGAGTACGGTGAGGAGTATGCAAAGTCCAGGCAGTACAAGACAAAAACAAAGGGGGCGCAGGAAGCGCATGAGGCTATCAGGCCCACCTATATGGAAAACAAGACGGTGCCGGGCAGCCAGCAGGAGAAAAGACTGTATGACCTTATCCGTAAGCGCACCATAGCCTCACAGATGAGCAATGCCAGGGTGGAGAAGACAAGTATAAGGATAGGCATGTCAAACACAGACATACCCTTTATGGCACAGGCCGAGGTCATCAAGTTTCAGGGTTTTTTGAAGGTGTACCGCGAATCATCGGACAACGGCGATGAAAACGGCAGGGCTACCGCCACCGTTATACCCCCGGTAAAGGAAGGTATGAGACTGGAGTATAACAGCATCACCGCCATGGAGAAATACAGCAGTCCTCCGCCACGCTACACAGAGGCCAGCCTGGTAAAGAAGATGGAAGAGCTGGGTATAGGACGTCCCTCCACCTATGCACCCGTCATATCAACCATACAGAACAGGGGCTATGTGTCGCGAGAAGACAGGCCCGGTCAGCCACGCAGGATCAATATGCTGACACTGGCAAACGGGAAGATAAACAAGGCGGAGAAAACGGAGAATGCAGGGCAGGAGAAGTCAAAGCTCTTCCCCAGGGATATAGGCATTATAGTCAATGACTTCCTGGTGGAGCACTTCAGCAAGATAATAGACTATAATTTCACCGCCAATATAGAGGTGCAGTTTGATAAGATAGCCGAAGGCAAAAAGGAATGGGACAGGATGCTGGAGGAGTTTTACGGACCCTTCCACAAAAATGTAAGCTCCACGCTTAAGGAGGCAGACCGCAAAACAGGTGTCAGGGAGCTGGGCACGGATCCCGCCACGGGCGAGCCTGTATATGTAAAGATGGGACGCTACGGGCCGGTGGCACAGATGGGCGAGGCCTCCGATGACAAAAAGCCGCGCTTTGCCAGCCTGCGCAAGGACCAGCTGCTGGAGACAATAAGCCTTGAAGAGGTGCTGGAGCTGTTTAAGCTGCCCCGCAGTCTGGGTGATTTTGAAGGAGAGGAGATGGTGGTTAACATAGGCCGCTACGGTCCATATATAAGGCATAAAAACAAGTTCTTTTCACTGAAGAAAGAAGACGATCCCTATGATATAACAGCAGACCGCGCCATTGAGCTGATACAGGAAAAGAGGGAGGCCGACAGGAAGAAAGAGATAAAAAGCTTTGGCGACATAATGGTGCTTAACGGCCGCTACGGTCCCTATATATCATATAAAAAGAAAAATTACAGAATACCCAAAGGCACAGACCCTGAATCACTGACAGAGGAAGAGTGCCTTAAGATCATTGAAAACAACAAGGGCACAGGCAAAAAGAAATAATATCTGACCTATGATTAGCTTAAGTGACTATTTTGATCCGGTGAGCATAGAAAAACCGCTCTGGTCTCATATGGCTGAACCGTCAAGCTTCTCCCATAACCTGGTTATCAACACCGAGAATAATCCTGTCAGCAATCTTGAAAAATACCGCATAGCCATAGTGGGTGTGCCTGACGACAGGCGCTCGCCCAACAAGGGATGCGGCGGGGCACCCGACGAGATACGGGCCGACCTGTACCAGCTGTCGAGACTGCCGGGCAAAATAAAGATTGCCGATATGGGCAATATAAAGAAAACGCCCTCCTTCGATGACACCCTTGCCGCCCTCTCGGATATAACGGAGTATATGATTGCCAGTGATACCATACCCCTGGTCATAGGGGGCAGCAGCACCCTTATACCCGCGATGGCAGACAGGATAAAGGGCCGTTTTAACTATGCGGCGGTGGACTCCCGCATAGACTGGGTCAATGAACGTAAGGAGAAAGATTCCTTCAACTACCTGCCTGATATCATCAATGCAAACAAAAAGCTCGATAACTTTATTATCATGGGCTATCAGTCATACCTCAACGATCCCCAGGTGATCAACCGCCTCAGGAAACGTAATTACGACCTGCTACGCATGGGTGAGGTAAGGGAGTATATACAGGAAACGGAGCCCTCCTTTCGCGACTCCTCGCTGGTGAGCTTTGATATATCAGCCATACGGCAATCCGATGCACCCGGCACCTTCGCCCCCTCGGTCAACGGCTTCTACGGTGAGGAAGTATGCCTGCTGGCCAGGTATGCCGGTCTGTCCGACAGGCTGCAGGCGGCGGGCTTCTTCGAAGTTAACCCCCTGCTTGACAGTCGCCGGCAGACAACATCCATGGCCGCACAGATGATATGGTTCTTCCTGGAAGGCTTTGCACAGAAGCAGAACGAGTCGGTGTTGCTGGGCAGGGAAAACGGCGGACGCTTTGTTAACTACCACGTAAGCATAGACGGAAGCAGCGAAGACCTGGTATTTATAAAGAGCAATATCACCAACCGCTGGTGGATCGAATATACTACCGGCAAAGGTGCCAGACACTATATAGCATGCTCGTATAACGATTACCTTATGGCCGGGGAAAATGAGATACCTCCCAGGTACCTCAGGGCAGTATCACGGATTAACTAACAAAAAAAATCACTTTTACCGCAACATTACGGAGGCAATCCCGTTAAATCATTTCACTGCCGGTAAAAAGACTGACTGCCGGCTCAGTTTTTGAACTTTTTTTTAATCAATATTTTTAAATAATATTTTTGCCGTAGTAGGTATTTTTTGTTTTCTTTACTTATTAAACCTATACCTGCCCCTGAACGATAAGGGACTGCTATGAAAAAAGGAATACTTATAATTATGCTGGCATCATTTTCTGCTGCAGCGGCCACGGCGCAGACCGACCCTGTAAGCAGCCAGTATATGTTCCATCATATGCTTTATAACCCGGGATCGGCAGGCAGCTCCGGCATGATCTGTGCTACCGCCATGAACAGGCAGCAGTGGGTTGGACTGGAAGGTAATCCTTCCTCAACCATATTCCATGTCAACGCAGCAGTCAGACCTTTTAATATCAGGTCGGGCGTGGGACTGACCATTATCAGCGACCAGACAGGCTTCGACAGCGATAACAGCCTGCTGCTGACATACTCGTATATTACGCCGCTGGGCAATGGTAACCTCGGAATAGGAATAAATGCCGGGGTTCTCAACAAGGCAATAGAACCAAGCTGGAATATACCATCGGGTGATAT
>CAZGUR010000003.1:0-44517 GCA_964529295.1 uncultured Rikenellaceae bacterium
CGCAAATAAATGCGGACCATGTTTTTTAAGTGCATCCACCATCAGAAGGTGGCTTTAATAGTTTTTTTATTTATTCACTGCAATCTGTTGTGAAATATATGTTAGGGCTACCTGTTGAATTATAAAAAATCCCATCCGGAGGAAAAGGTAATCCCCAAACACAAACTTTATGAAGCAACGGCATATTATCCAGAAATAATTGTGTGATAGAAGTATTATTTGAAATATCCAAATAAGTCAATTCATTGGAACCGCAAATAAGATCAGTTAAATTAATATTATCAGAAAGATCCAAAGTGCTTAACTGGTTATCGCTGCAGACAAAGTATTCCAGCATTGTGTTTTCTGTAACATTAATACCTGTTAGCTCGTTATGGCCGCAATTCAAATATTTTAAACCAGGGTTTTTCGAAATATCCAAAGTTGAAAACATATTATTACTGCAATACAATCCCGACAGATCAGTATTGCCCGATATATCCAGATTGGATATCTGGTTATAATCGCAGTTCAGATATTTTAAGGAGATATTATTGGAAAGATCCAGAGTTGTAAATTGGTTGTTACGGCAATCTAATTGACCTAAAGAAGTGTTATTAGTCAGATCCAGACCGGACAGATGATTATCCGAACAAATCAAACATTCTAAAGCGCTGCAATTGGAAACATCCAAACTGGTCAATTCATTAGCACCGGATCGTAAAATCCTCAAATTACTATTATTTGAAACATCCAGAGTTGTAATATGATTATTTTCACATCCTAATACTTTCAGAGCAGTATTAGCTGAAATATCCAGGTTGCTTAATTGATTGTAACCGCAGGTGAAATGTTCTAATGCAATATTGTTAGAAACGTCCAGAGTGCTTAACTGGTTGTCTCTGCAGTTCAAATCTAATAATGCAGTATTATCAGACACGTCCAGGGTGGGAAGCTGGTTTAGTTCGCACCACAAAAATGTTAAATCCGGACAAGCGGAAACGTCCAGATTACTCAACTGGTTCTCACCACACCATAAATAAACTAAGGCAGAATTGTTGGATAAATCAAGACTGTTTAATTGGTTTCTAACGCAAATCAGGGTATCTAGATTGACAAATAATTCAATACCTGTTAAATCGCTAATACTATCTTCCCTTACATCAAGAAATGTTATTACTTCAGCTTCTGCAGGACTGATAAGGCTGTCTCTGTCAGTATCAACTCCAAGAGATATCAGGGCATTTAAAAAATTGTCATCCTGAATAGAAACTACAGGTTTTGAAGGATCCTTTTCACATTGACTCAATAAAACCACCGTCAACACGGATAACAAGAGTCTGATTACTGGTTTCATTTTAAATGGGTGTAGATTATTGTAATTCAAATATATGAAAAAATTCTTTCAGGCCCCCTGTTACCACCATATATGTCAGGCTGTCACTTTTTCAGATCGCGGCATAATTTGGCAAAGAAATTGATATATTATTTTCCGGGATTATTATAAAAAAAAGACAGACAGATGGCAATATGGATAATATTCATAGCGGTAATGATAATGAGCTGGCTTGTAAGCAACAAGCTTAAGCGCAAATTCAGAAAATATTCAAAAATACCTGTGGGCAGGGGAATGACAGGTCGTGATATTGTTGAAAAGATGCTGCATGACCATGGCATTCATGACGTCAGTATTGGCAGTGTGGGAGGTCAGCTGACAGACCATTATAATCCGGCCAAAAAAAGCATTAACCTGAGCCGCGAGGTATATTCGGGCTCAAGCATTGCTTCGGCTGCCGTAGCAGCACATGAATGCGGTCATGCAGTGCAGCATGCGCAGGCTTATACCTGGCTTGGACTTCGTTCGAAGCTTGTTCCGGCTGTCAGCTTTGCCTCAAAATGGGTTCACTGGGTGCTGATTGCAGGTATTATACTGATAGAGACCATGCCATGGTTATTACTGGCGGGTATAGTACTGTTTGCGCTGACAACCCTTTTCAGCCTGATAACGCTTCCGGTTGAGATCAATGCCAGCAAAAGGGCCCTGGCCTGGCTTTCAAATTCAGGGATAACGGTTTACGGCACCCATGAAAAGGCTGAGGATGCCCTCAGGTGGGCTTCATATACATACGTGATTGCTGCGCTTGGATCGATAGCAGCCCTGCTGTACTACGTAATGATCTTTGTTGGTCTTGATGACTGATGTTTACCTCCCCTCAACATTAAGCCAGGAGGTGCGTTTTTTCATTATCCTCAGTATTAACCACGACAGTAAACCGAAAACAAGCAATACTGCCCACAGCGGATGTATTGCAATTTCACCATCAAGACTGTAATTGCGGCTTACATCAAGCAGGGCAAAAACTATAAATATTGTTCCGAAGCCGTTATATTCCCTTTTAAGCACATTGCGAAAGGAGAAAGACATATCAGACCTGGTGTAATTCCTGAACGAGGGGATAAAAGATTTTACCTTCTCCGACCAGAGGTCATAGGATTCACTGAACTTTCTCCTGAGGAACTGCTCCTCTGCAAACATTATCCTTTCATAATAAAGCCAGTAGGCCAGGCAGAAGATAATGACAATCCATACTGAGCGCAGAAACAATACGGGTCCGAGCCACATAAAAAAGTTACCCAGGTACAGGGGATGCCTCAGCACGGAATAAATACCCGTGGTATTCAGCTTTTCCGCTACCTGTCCGTGTATATTCCTCCCTGATGTGTTTTTTGGTGTCCGTCCCACAGTCACAGCCCTTATCACCTGTCCAAGCAGGCTGACAGCCAGGAAGGCGATTTCGGTACCCGGACTGTATTCCAGCGAGGGCTTACGGGAAAGGACGATATAAGCCAGTGAGGGGATAAGGATAAACAGGGGCAGCCAGCCCCTTCTTTTAAAAAGCCAGTTACCACTTTTTTCAAATTCATGTACCAGGGCCATAGCTCAACTTATTGTTTTCAGTTGCCAAAAGTATTAAATAATTCAGAAACTGTATTTCACTCTTAAAAACCCCAGGTTCATTTTATGCCTCTCACTATTAAGTTCTGCATTAAAATGCTGCCAGATAAAGGAAAAATCAAGGTTGGCGGAAAGCGATATGTCTGCTGTGGGACCGGCAAAGAAGCCCTGCAGTCCGGGATACCATATTGCCGACATGCTGATATTGACGAGGGGACTGAGAGGATAACTCACACCTCCGAAAAGGGAAATCTCTGAAAAAGCCAGGTCTTTAACTGATATATCTGCTGAATAAAAGGCATCCAGGCTTTCGAATTCCAGCGGCTCATTGCAGTACATGGCCTGTACCTGCAACATACCACTGCCTGAAAACGAACGGTCAAACCCTATTGTGAACAATCCCGTGCCGGTGGTATCCCTGAAATTAGCACGCGGCTGAAACCAGCTCAGCTCACCCCTGAATGATGTGCTTCCGATGGACCCTGACCAGCCGGTACCAAAAACAATATCCCTGCTGTCAACAGACCCTGCCAGAAGCTGTATATCATATCCCCATTTATTAAACCTGTACATAGCCGCCATGGTAAGGTCCTTATCACTATCCATGGCTCCTGCCAGCTCTATGGTGGAAGAGAAGGAGGGGAATATCTGCAATCTTATGGCATCAGATCCAGGTCTCTCCGGATAGTCAACATCAAAATATGAATAGGCATTGAAAATATCGTTCGGATTCCATACAAAGGTCTGTCCCCAATTGATTCTCTGCCGGCCCGCCCTGAACTGCACATTGCCCGTGCTTATATCCACCCATGCACGGTCAAGGCAGCTATTGAGTATAAAGGAATTCTCATTAAAGACATTTGTTGTCATATCGATAAGTCCACGGTCCCCCGCCAGCCTGCCGGCATAAGCCGGGTCCATCCTTACCATGTCGCCTGTAAAAAAACGGTTCCTCATCTCCAGGCCGATGGTGATTGCAGAACCGGCATACAGGCGGAAGTTAAGCCTGTTATGTATCAGATTATCATTTATCCATTCCCCCTCCACTTCTTCGAAGATGACGCTCTGCATATTACTTGCATACCCGCCCAGGCTTGCCCGGAACATCTTGTCCTGTCCATACACCGCGGCCATACCGCATAAGAAGAATATAACTACCAAACCTTTAAGCCTCATATCAGTCACTTTTTTGGTCACGGCTCAATCTTTACTCAGGTCCAACTGCCTTATTTCCTGTCACTGCTTATCCACGGATTCCTGTTCCCCCTGATCACTGCCCTTTTCCGGATCCCTGTTTTCATCCGAAACTACCTTTCCGTCTTCGATAGTTATAACCCTCCGGGCCTTTTTTACCACCCTGGTATCGTGGGTTGAAAAGATAAATGTTATATTTTCCTCCCTGTTAAGTTTCAGCATTATATCCAGCAGTGTTTCTGTTGATTTTGAGTCGAGATTGGCCGTGGGCTCATCGGCAAGTACAAAGCGCGGCTTAGAGGCCAGGGCACGGGCTACTGTAACCCTCTGCTGCTGTCCGCCCGAAAGCTGCGAAGGCCGGCTTTCGGCCCGCTCCTCCAGGCCCACAGCCCTCAACAGTTCCATTGTACGCTCATCCCTTTTCTTTCTGGGCCATTTCTGCAGGTTCAGAATAAACTCCACATTTTCCTTTGCCGTAAGCACGGGGATAAGGTTATAGGACTGGAAGACAAAGCCAATATTCCGCATCCTGAAATCAATTATTTCCGATGATTTAAGTTGTGAAAGGTCGGTGTCATTAACCAGTATTTTCCCTTCGGTAGGCATGTCCAGTCCGCCTATCATATTCAGCAATGTTGTTTTTCCCGAGCCTGAAGGGCCCACTATTGCTGCAAACTCGCCCTCTTCAAAAGTCAGGTCTACACCGTTTACCGCATGTACCTCTATATGCGTGGTATTATAAACCTTATGTACATTCTTTAACTCCAGTACTTTCATCTGTTCAAAATTTTTAGTTTCATCTTAGCTGTTTTAAATGTTTTTTTATTCTGTCCTGAGCGCATCGGCAGGATTTAGTTTCAATGCTTTAAGTGCGGGATACACCGATGATAATATCCCTGTTATTATTATCAGTACCGTGACAATAAGGAAAAAATCCAGACCTATGTCAGGATAAATATGTGCTGAGAATCCCATAGCTTCAAATCCTTCCTGCATAGACCTGAAATTAATACCATTCTTTGCAGTAAAAGCTGTCACTATCCAGCTTACGATCATGCCGGCCACTCCACCTGTCAGTGAAAGGAAAACGGACTCGGTCATAATCATCCTGAACACCTTCTTTTTATTCATGCCTATGGCGGTAAGCATCCCCAGCTCTTTTGTACGTTCAAGAACCACCATAAGCATGGTGTTAACAATACCGAAGGCCAGTGCGGCCAGTATCAGTGCCATAAACAACCCATACATGGCCTCTGCCATTTCCGAGGTCATAGCCATATCAGGCTGTATCTCTTTCCAGCTCAACACTTCAAGATCCGGAAACATATTTCTCAGTTTTTCCGTGAGCACATCCGTATCATCGATATCAAACAATCTGATTATTATCTTATGCGCTGTATTGGGGGAAAACCCGATAAGATCCCTCAGTCCCTTTTCCATGACAAAAACGCGTCCCGACTCAAACATACTGTTGGGTATATCATATATGCCGCCTACCCTGTAAACACCTCCGGTCTGATGGTTATCCCTGTCGACAAAAGTCAGAATGAACCTGGCCCTTTTCCTTATTCTTTGCGCTGCTTCGCGAATACTTACACCATATTCCGCCTCCTGCTGTTCTGTCAGCACAGACCTCATCTTCTTTTTAAAATCCTTCTCGTTACTGAACCTTGTCCCGGTAAATTCATCCATTGCCTGCAGTATCTCTTCCGGCAATTCTGATTCTGCCAGTTCATTAATCACTGCATCATTAATCTCGTACCTTATGATGTTAAGCTGCTTTGCCAGGTCAAAGCCTATATAGGCAAGACCGGAGTTATCATCCTGCTCAAAATAATCACCCGTACCGGGTACCAGCTCTTTATGCAGCTTAAAAATCCTTTTCTCCTGCTCCGGGCTTATCCCGGTAATATTAACACCTGCACTCTTCCTGGCTGTATTTGCCATTCCCACAACAAACAACCTGTCACATACAGACTCCACTTCTTCAATGCCGGATATCTGTTTCTTTATATAGTCCACACTGTCAATAAATGTTCCCAGGTCATTATTCGACCTGAACCCTTTGCCAGTTATCTGTATATGCGAAATCTCATGATCAATGGCCGAATCTATCCTCTGATCAATGGCCCCGTTCATAACGGCCACGGCAAATACCCCGGAAAAGATACCTATGGTAACGGCAGCAATAACAACAAGGCTCCTGGTCCTGTTCCTCCACACATTCTTCCAGGCGGTTTTTGTAATCATCTTTTATATTTTTTATGCTCTCAGAGCGTTTACTTCTTTCATTTTCCATATGTTTATCACAGGGTATATCACTGCTATCAAAACAATGACCGCCACCACAAGCGATTGAGAGAGGAAATAATCATCCATCCACTTAAAGGCCATTACAGGTTCAAAGCCATAATCCTCAAATATCTTGGCCAGCCTGGCCGAAAAATGTATGGGGTTATGGTATCCGTAAATAATAGCCGGCACCGCCACCGCCACTCCGCACAGTATGCCCAGCAGGCCTATATACAGCATCTCGTACACCATTACGGCTGCCAGCTTTGTTTTCTGCATCCCTATAGCCACAAGCACCCCAAACTCCCTCCTTCTCTCTGCCGTCATCATCAATACAGTGCCGAAAACACCGAAGGCGATGACAAGGTAAAGTATACCTATCATTATCAGCCCGCTCTTATTATCAGCCTCCAGCTGCTGCACAAGTGTGCTGTTCATCTCTTTCCAGTCCAGTACACGGTATGGACTGTCGAGCTTTTCATCCAGTCGCGCCATGGTGTTATCTATGGCCTTATCATCATTATCTTGCAGATGAATCACCATTGAGGTCAGTTTGCCGGGCGCATAATATAACTCCTGGCAAATATCAACAGGAAGGTAGACCAGCTTATTATCCAGCTCAGGGTTTGGCATACTGACAATACCTGCAATGGAATATTTACCTGCCGCCGTATGCCCGTGATAAGCCTGTCCGACAAGTATTATGGTATCCCCCCTTTCGAGTCCGAGGTAGCGTGACAGCCTGTCGCCCACAAGGGCAGAGTTGTCGCCCATACTGAAATAGGAATTATCCACTGTGGCATATTCCCTGAACAGGGGCATAAGCAGCTCTTCGTCGTCTTCCTTTATATTAAGGTCAAGCTGCAGGCGGCCGTCACCCGAATACGAGTTGCCCTCAAAAAGATCAAGATTCTTCACAAGATAATCCGGGATATCTTCAGATTTGATATTATTGACCGCCTCTTCACTAAGCCTGTATTTTACAAGCCTGTCCTCCACATCGTATAACAGAAGTTCCTTCTGAGGATCAATACCCATCACCATAACACCTTTTGACCTTGTGCCGCTGGAAGCCAGTGCAAATGATTCAAAACGCGGAATAATATCATTGACATTATCATCCTCTTCTATAATCTGCCTCAGGGCGGCTGTTTCCTCAAATACATTGTCCACTGTCCTGTTCTCCCAGAAATCTTCATCCTGCACCTGTATATAACCTGAATATGATTCTATAATGCTCTTATACATATAATCATAGGTGCCTAGCTGCATAGACCTCATAATCAACGCAAAGAACACTGCGAAGAAGACTGAAGCAACGGTTATCAGAGTCCTTCGCCTGTTCCTCCAAAGGTTTCTCCAGGCTATCATGTAATTCTTCATATATTCAATATTTTTTATTTATGAGCCTGTCTGCCCTTTGAAGATTCTGCTGTGAGAAAAAACCACCTTCAACAGTGATATTAAACTTTATCTCCTTTATCTCAACAATGGTTTTATAACCTTCCTCATCTTCCGGTATTATCTCCATCACCGTGGGTATAAGCCTGCCATCCATTGTCTTTATTGCCTTTCCCAGCTCTGTCCTTACCAGGTATCCCTCCTCATCATACAATTCGGCTTTAAGAAACAGGTAATCCTCCTTGCTTATCCACCTGAGCTGGTGCCCCCATATCACCTTCGCATCCTCCTTAGCCGTCAGCCTGATCCTGTAGCATTGTCTACCCTCAACTTCCTCCTCACCGGTAATCTCATGACTGTAATCTTCAACAACCGACGATTCCCTGAGGATATCATCATTTGTATAGTCAGAGCCCATCCATCCCTGCGACATCATGGCAGGCGGGAGTTTAATCATTCTGCTGATACCCGGATTCCAGTTCCACATCTCTGAAGCTCTTTTCAGGTAAGCCTGTCCCCTGTCCCGGGCAGGGGAGGTGATAACGGTAAGGGCATAATCGGTCCCGAGTGTCCAGCCTTTAAACTCAAGGGTCCTCTCCCACTCAGGGCGTATAATGGTCATTGCCATTACCGAATAGCTCGATTTCTCACCGTTTATCTTTTCATTGGCCCGCTCCACTATATCCCTTGCATCCTGGGCATGCAGTGCCGCCCCGGCAGAAAACACCATGATAAGTATACACAGTTTCGTCATTATCCTTTTATAACTTGCTGGATGAAAACTGTCAAAAAATTTCGCATAGCATGAAATCGTGCGTTTCATCTTGATCCGTACAGAGTGTTTTGCATGAAAACTGTCGGGAAATTTCGCATGGTATGAAATCGTTCGTTTCATCTTGATCTTTTTTTAGCTGTATTTATTAAGAATTACCTTCTTTATCCTCTCCACCGGGAATAATCCCGGGTTACTTATGTAATTAAAGCCTATGCCATCGAGCAAGGCGCCGAACAGCAATGCTTCCGAATGAGGATCGTCATAAGCCCGGGATTCAAAATATGCCTGCAGCATTCCTATATAATTTTGAATCACTTCCGTTAGCCTGTCCTCCACCAGTGCTATTACCGGCGACTGCACAAACAAAGAAAAATAAAGCCTCCAGTATAACAGGTCCTCCTCCAGCAGGGCAAAGAAACGGTCAAGCAAGGATTCCATTTCCTTATAACTTATTACGCCGTCGGAGTCAGGATCAAGCAAACGTTCAATATTCTCAAGTCCTGAAAAAATAATAGTCTTTATCAGTTCCTCCTTGCTCCTGAAATAGTTATACAGTAAACCCTTTGAAATACCCGCTCTGTAAGCTATACTGCTTATTGTGGTGCCGTAATATCCTTTGCTGGCAAAGAGTTCAAGGGCAGTGCGCATAATAAGCGCTTTCCTGCCTTCTCTTATATTCTTGTATTGACTGGCTGTCCTTGGCATCTTTTTCCTGATAGGTCAAATTAAGCATTCACTTTTTGATTGAACGGTCAGTCAAATATATAAAACAAAAATACACTTGTCAAGTTTTTTTTCCCTGAAGAGCACTGTCACAGCTCCTTTTAAGCTTACTGAATGAGCGTTTTATGACAGAATTTGCAGGCAAATACTAACATGAAGAAATACCCGTACAATAATTATCCGCTATTAATGTTTTATTTTTGAAAGATTTTTTATCTTTAACAGGTTATATACAAACATTTTCAGCAATGGCTAAGCTCAAACTGTCCCTTGGATTAATCCCCTCAACATCAAAGATAGAGCAGGAAGAAAATGCCCTTATCGAAGAATTTGAAAAACTCAAAAAATTCTCTGAATCTGATGAACTGAAACGGTTCAATGAACTGGATGCCCGTGTTAAATCAACTGATTTTCAAACACAGAAGAAACATATAGAGGGTCTCAGCTTTAAAGAATCAGAAGAGTATAATAAGCAGGAAGAATTCAAAAAGCTGGATAAGAGCAAGGATATTAAAATGTATTTAAAGACGCGCGACAGCGTGGATCTTAAGAAATACAGGGAACTGGAAGGCTCGGATAAGATAAAGCGTTTCGAAGAGCTGGAAAAAATCATTAATTCCCCCGAGTTCAGGAATAAACAGAAGATGAAGCCCATCACCTTCAAGAGCACCGAAGAATACAACAAGTATAAGGAATATAAAAAGCTCAGGTCTGATTCAAATGTTAAGGCTTATAATAAGCTGTTAAAGAAGGGAAAGAAAGACGAAGCAGAGAAGCTGACGGAGCTTGCAAGCATAAACCAATATGTTGTTCTTGGCGAATTTATCAACTCGGAGGCCTTCCTCCAGAAGAAGAATATGAAGCCGGTCACTTTTAAAGACACAGAGGAGTATAAGCTGCTGCAGGAATACAAAAACCTTAAAAGCGACCCGGATATTAAGTTCTTCTTCAAGTTCAAAAACTCCAGGGAACTGGCAAATTTCGATAAGCTGAACGGCTCGCAGAAAGTGTCAAGACATGAAGAGCTGAAGCAGTACCTGCAGACAGATGAATTTAAGGAAAGGAAAGAATACCTCCTTGATAAAAAGCGTTTCGAGAAATCCGATCTTTACCAGCTGGAGCAGGAATATGAAAAGCTTAAAAAGAGTGATGATATTACCTGGTATTTCAAGGTTAAGGATTCCGATAAATTTGATTTTATCAAGAACAGGGAATTAACATTCAGTGATGAATTCAACGAGGACAGTCTGGATACAAAAAAATGGCTTACCAACCACTACTGGGGCGACAGGCTCCTGAACGACAGGTACTCACTGGAAAATGACCTTCATTGTTATACAGAATCCGGTAATTTTGATATAGGCAGCAGTATACTCAGCATAAGCACGCGGCCTGAGAAGAAGGAAGGGAAAGTATGGAACCCGGAGCTGGGCGGATTCAGGTTAAAAGAATTTGATTTTACCAGCGGCATAATCAATACGGGTAAGAGTTTTCGCCAGAAACACGGAATATTCAAGGCCAAGGTGAAGCTGAATACAGCTACAGGTCCAAGGCATGCATTTTACCTCCTGGCCGACAAGGTAACACCTCATATCGACGTGTGCCGCAGCGGTAAAGGGAAGGTATGGATGGACCTGTTTGCCAACGGTAAAAAATCATCCAGAACATCCATCAGCTCAAAATACGGAAGAGGTTTTTATATTTACACCCTGGAATGGACTCCCGGCAAAATAATATGGAAAATAAATGACCATGAGGTCTTCCGCCAGACATCAGACATCCCTGATGAACCCATGTATATTAACTTTTCCGGTGGACTCGAAAAGCCCATGACAGGGTCCAGCTCAATGGAGATTGACTGGGTGAGAATTTACCGTCATGTTAATTGATCCGCAGTAACAGCTTATTAACTAATTATTGGAAATAGCGGGCCGGCCCTCAGGTTGTGCCCGCCTGAAATTAAACAGCTATGATCAGAGATACATTAAACCTCAAACATTTGGGTATGATGTACCCTCATAAAAATCAGACATATATGATCAACAGATATTTTTTAATAATTTTTATCCTGCTTGTACTCGGCCAAAATGCTTACTCTCAGACGGGCAGGTCGCTGACCAGGCAGGATACACTGCGCGGATCAATAACACCCGAAAGGGAATGGTGGGATCTTACCTTTTATCACCTTGAAATAAATACCAGTCCGGCCGACTCTTCCCTCTCCGGACATGTCCTTATACGCTACGAGGTTATCAAGGCCCATGACCTTATGCAGGTCGACCTCCAGCCACCACTCAGGATTACAAAAATTACCCAGGCCGGCAGGAATCTTGATTTTACACAGGATGGCAATGCCTGGTTTGTCAGACTTCAAGAAAAACAGCTGCCGGGTGAATCCAGGGAGATAAGAGTGTATTATAAAGGAAAGCCCAAAGTGAGTCACCGTCCGCCCTGGGATGATGGGATTACCTGGGATTACGACAAAAACGGTAAACCATTCTATGCCTCAGCCTGCCAGGGAGGCGGGGCTAGCATATGGTGGCCCTGTAAGGACCATATGTATGATGAACCGGACAGTATGAGCTTCAGTGTCACAACGCCCGGCAATCTTATGAACGTGTCCAACGGCAGGTATAAGGGGGTAAGGGAAAATGCTGACGGAACAAAGACATGGCACTGGTACGTATTAAACCCCATTAATAATTATGGAGTCAATATCAATGTGGGCGATTATGTTCATTTCGGCGAAACATATAAAGGTGAACGGGGCAATCTGGACTGCGACTATTATGTTTTAAGCTACAACCTTGATAAGGCAAAAGAACATTTTAAGCAGGTCCCGATGATGCTCGAAGCCTTCGAGCACTGGTTTGGCCCCTACCCCTTTTATGAAGACGGATATAAACTTGTTGAAGCACCCTACCTGGGAATGGAACACCAGAGCTCGGTAACATATGGCAACAGGTATATGAACGGCTACCTCGGGAGGGATATAAGCGGTACCGGATGGGGTGAAAAATTTGATTTTATCATCATCCATGAATCAGGTCATGAATGGTTTGCAAATAATATTACCTACAGGGATATAGCAGATATGTGGATCCATGAAAGTTTTATCGCCTATTCGGAAGGTCTGTACGCGGAATACTGGTACGGAAAGGAAGCAGGGTTTGAATACCTCAGGGGCGTGCGTTCAAATATTAATAACGACCGGAACATAATAGGACCCTATAATGTCAACCGTTCCGGCTCCGGCGATATGTACCAGAAGGGGGCCACTATGCTGCATATGATAAGGCAGGTAGTGAATGATGATGAAAAATGGAGGGAGATGCTACGCGGACTAAACGAAACCTTCTGGCACCAGACAGTGACAACTGCACAGATAGAAGGATATATGGACGAGCATACTGATTTTTCACTGGCACCGGTATTTGACCAGTTCCTGCGCAATACCGATATACCCGTTTTTGAATACAGGTTTACTGACGGCGGACTCAGGTACAGGTGGGGAAATACGGTAAGAGGCTTTGATATGCCTCTGAAAATATACCTGGACGGAGAAGAAAGATGGCTTGAATTCGAAGGCAGGGGATGGTCATTTATTGAGGGCATAGAACCCTGTAAACTGACGGTTGATAAAGACTTCTATGTAGCAGTACTGAATATAATGGGTGAAGAATAATATTATTGGCATAAAGCACAGATGCGGCTGGACCGGCAATGACCCGCTGTATATTGAATACCACGATAAAGAATGGGGTGTACCCGTTTATGATGATCATAAATTATTTGAGTTCCTTGCGCTGGAATCCTTCCAGGCAGGGCTGAGCTGGCTCACCATATTAAAGAAAAGGGATAATTTCAGAGAGGCTTTCGATGATTTCAATTATAATCTGATAGCCGGCTATGATGAAAAGAAAGTAAGTGAATTGCTGGGTAACAGCGGTATTATACGTAACCGGCTGAAAATACATGCAATAATCAATAATGCCACGACTTTTATTGAAGTGCAAAAACAATATGGCTCCTTCAGTAATTATATATGGGCCTTTACCGGGGGCAAACCCGTAATCAATCATTTTACAAGCCTCAGTGAACTGCCAGCAAAAACCCCGCTGTCAGATACCATAAGCAGGGATCTGAAGCAAAAGGGATTTAAATTCACCGGATCAACCATTGTTTATGCCCATATGCAGGCAACAGGTATGGTAAACGATCACCTCGTTTCCTGCTACAGGCATAAAGAGCTATTTTAATATATTCCTGACTTTTCGACCACATTCTTTTGATTTTCGAATTAAAATCATATATTTATAAAATAAGTCAGGTCAATACGTGAAATTAAGCAATACAATAAAGTACAGGTTACTTATTACCATTGGTATCACAATACTGGTCGCAGCAATATTTGTGAGGCCGGACTTTGAGTATACCGTCAGCATAAGGAATAATACAGCCACGGATAATCGAAAAAGTGAGTTTTATTGCGATATCAATTCGGATGGCAATACAGAAAGATTTATGTATTACAGTCCTTCCCCCAATACAACTTCCATAATTGCATACGCCAGCGGGGGAGGGATCATTGAGCAGTATAATTTCAAAGGCAACATGGTGGAATCAGCAAATGTTTTTTTCACCGATTATGATAATAACGGGTACAGGGAGATGTGCCTTTTCACCCATTGCGCCGACTCCCTGTTTCTGAATATTTTCGAAGTACCCGGAAAAGGTCCCGGTTTCAGTGCCTCTGAGTTTATTGATATTGCCGCTCTCCAGGACGGGCAGGCAAAATACAGGATAACAGGCGGGGTAACGGAAGATGTTGACGGGGATGCCTTAAGCGAAATATATTTTGCCGTTTCTGCAGGGTTTACTGTATGCCCCAGGAATGTTTATTACTATAACCCGGGTAAGGATGCTATCCATAAATCACCCGACAGTGGAACAGGGCCGAGATACACTCTCGATGCCGGCGATATTGATGGTGACGGCTATATTGAATTATGGGGGCAGGTAGCAGCCTTTGGCAATATAAAAGAACCTGTGCCCTACACTGACCAGAAAGCATGGCTGATGGTTTTCAGCCATGAACTGGAATTTGAATTCGAACCGGTCGGTTTTGCAAAGTTTCCGGCCTATATCACCCCTGGGCTTTACACGAAGGATAATAATAAATACCTGATCGTCAGTCTCAATTACAGGGGCGGGGATCAGGAATATACAGACCGCCTGATGCTGTATAACGCTGCAGGAAAAAAACTAAAGGATGTAAGCGCGGCTGAACTGGGACTCGAACAGATTGAAAATTGTTTTATTATAAATGAAAAAATCTTTCTTCACTCACCGGCGCAGGGGTGCCTAACCGAGGTAGACGGTGATTTCAATCCGCAAAGGAGAGTGGAAAGCGAGCTGTTCAATGGTTATTTATACGGCCCCTACAATCTGGGTCCGGGTAAAAAAAGCATACTCCTTACCCTGGTCAATAACTCTCTCTACTTTATTAACAACAAGGGTAAACAGGTCTCGGAAACAGTTCTGACAGGATCGGGAGCCCTTACCTGTGATCCTGTTTTAATCAATAATTTTAATGGGTTCACAGGTATTCAGTTTAAAGCCGGCAGCTATAATTACCTTCTCAGTATAACAGAGAATAACAGATGGTTTCTTTTCACAGTAAAAATAATATCTATTACCGTCATTGTGTTTTTGCTTGTGTTCCTGATCCAGTACATACAGTCAATACAGGATAAGAAAAAAAAAGCATTCGAAAACACCCTGAGAGAATACCAGCTGGCAGCAATCAAGAAACAGATAAACCCCCACTTTATCTTTAATGCTCTCACCTCAATATCAGCAATGAATATAAAAGGGGAGACCCGGGAAGCCGATGATTACCTGGTCAGGTTTTCAGGACTTATGCGTGAAGTGGTGGAATCATCGGATAAGAACATTGTAAGCCTGGAAGAAGAAATAAAATTTATAAAGAAATACCTGGAACTGGAAAAATTACGGATCGGCCCTGAACTTAACTTCCGGATAAATATCCCGGAGGAATGCCGGAGCGTGAAGATGCCGTCTATGTCACTGCACCTTTTTGTTGAAAATGCCATCAAGCACGGACTTGAAGCAAAAAAGGGAAAGAAAATATTATCTGTTGAAGCAAGCTCCGAAAGAGACTCTGTCATTATTAAAATCCGGGATAACGGCAGAGGTTTCAGTTCCGGTGGCAAAAAGCAGGACTCAACAGGTAAAGGCTTTAGAATAGCTGACCAGGTGTTTAGTACATATTATCATTTAACAGGAACAAGAATAATGTATGAAAAGGAAGAGGCTGATACCGGTGGTGTGATCATAACATTAAAAATATCTGTATAATGGACAGGTCTTATTTTATACTTGATGACGACCGTCATGCAGTGGACAGGATGGAAGCTTTGATGAAATCATATCCGGCCTTCAGGCACGCCGGCTCTGAAACATCACCGGAAAAAGCAATCCCGCTAATACTCAGTAACCGGCCGGGTATAATCTTTATTGACGTAGAAATGCCGGAGTATACCGGTATAGACGTTGCCGCCAGGATAAGAAAAAAAGATTACAGGCCGGTGATAGTATTTGTAACAGCACATGAAAAATACGCCATCCAGGCAATAAAAAACTCCGCATTTGACTATATACTAAAACCCGTCTCCAGAACCGACCTGGAAGAGACTCTTAACAGGATAACAGAAAGGAATAAGGAGAAAAATGTATTCCGGCAAGATGGGCTTCTCGATAAACTCACAGCCCGGGAAAAAGAGGTACTGGAACTACTCAGGCTTTGTCTTACCAGCAGGGAGATAGCTGCCAGGATGAATATATCTGCCGAAACAGTCTATACATACAGGAGAAGGATAATAAAAAAACTGCAGCTGGGATCCACAAAGGAAATACTTATCTTATTCCCCCCGGAAAATCGCTGAGAGGCTAAAATATGGCCATTTATCCTGGTCAGTTTCATGGTAATATGCAGGAAGCGCCCTGGCAACAAGTACCACAACTGAAAATCTATTTAAGTGTCAATAATTTTGAGCAGCCCCCTGTGCGTTGAAATACCCGGTATTGGGTATTTCATCATAGCAACAGGCAGCTTAGCTTTAGCCCTTACAGAGTGTAAAGTATAATAACAAAAAATTCTAACCAGACTGTCTTTATGCTCCTCGGGGAGCAGGCATAGCACATAATAACAGAACTCCATACCCCCCCATTACCTGATGTGTTTATGCCTGCTTCTATTTTTACAGTATATTATGCCATCCTGATTCTCATTTCTTAGACTGTCCTGTCAGATTACATTTATAACCGTAATCATTAAGCAGATGGACCTGCTGCAGAATTAACAGGAGCAGTAAAAACCGATATTTCACAGGGTCAAACTCCATATTTTTTCCTCTCATAGGACAGCTGTTTCCAATACGTGGTCCTGGTATAGGCCTTAAAATTAAACCCTATATTTGCCCACTGATAACAGACAGAAGATGAAGCCTGCAGAGCTCAGCCCGGACAAATATGAAATTGACACAAGGTGGTTAAAAGCTTCCGTGGCAGGAAGCATGTGGGCTGCATCTGAGATCGTAATAGGAAGTTTCCTGCACAACCTGAGGGTTCCCTTCAGCGGCAGCATACTTACCGCCCTTGGCATAATACTGCTTATCTCGATTAATTATAAATGGAACGAAAAAGGCCTGTTCTGGCGTGCCGGGCTTATCTGCGCCCTGATGAAAACACTGTCGCCCAGCGCCGTTATATTCGGTCCTATGATAGCCATCATAAGTGAAGCACTGCTGCTGGAATTCTCAGTAAGATTACTGGGGCGCACTTTTGCAGGATACATAACGGGAGCAGTGCTGGCCATGTCGTGGAGCCTAATACAGAGAGTGCTTACCCTTGTAATATTCTACGGTACGGGTATTATTGAAGTATACACTGAACTGGCTGATATGGCGGAGAGGCAAACCGGAATACAGGCTGATATGGCATGGCTGCCGATACTGATATTATTATCAGGAGGTATTGTTCTGGGCGTTATAACAGCCATTGCAGGAATAAGGCTGGGAAGGAGAACTGCAGAAGAAGCTGAAATAAAGACTGCCACAGGCAATAATAAGATGAAAAAGGGTTTTAATGACCCCAGGCAAAGTACCGATTATTCAGTTACATGGCTTTTTGTTAACCTGCTTATGATGGCAGGAGCTATGATGTTACTCAGTTATTCTCACCTGATGGCCTGGAGCCTGCTGGTAGCGGCAGTCATAGTAATATGGGCTGTAAGATATAAACGGGCCATGCGGCAGTTACTCAAGCCCAGGTTCTGGATCTATTTTGTCCTTATAACCCTTATAACTTCTTTTGTTTTTACCAGGGCACAAACAGGTGAAAATATAATCCGGCAGGGCCTGACGGAAGGTCTGAGAATGAATTTCAGGGCAGCAGTTATTATCCTTGGGTTTTCAGTCATTGGCACCGAACTGTATAACCCCGTAATAAGAAACTTCTTCAACCGCTCAGGCTTCAGAAAATTACCTCTTGCCCTTGAGCTGGCAACAGAAAGCCTGCCGGTTTTTATAAGCAGCATCCCGGCACTGAAAACAATAATCAGAAGACCCGTCCCCGCCCTGTCAAATGTTGTAGTCCTGGCCATTAAAAGGCTTGAAGAACTGGAAAACAAAAACAGGAAGAAGGGAAGATTATTTATCATCACAGGAGCGGTAGCTGAAGGAAAAACAACTTATGCCCGTGAACTCAGCAAAATGCTAATTGAAAATAATATTAAGGTAGATGGCATACTCACAGAAAGGGTGATGAGCCATGATAAGACAAGCGGCTATGATATAGTCGATATCAGCAGCCGTGAAAAAACAGAATTCCTCCGTATAAGCCCGGATAAGGAGATGGAAAAAATAGGACGATACTCCATTATCCCTGCCGGTTTGCAGGCAGGGAAGAATATCCTGGGAAGAAAAAGTCGCGGCGGAATAAGGCTTATTGACGAGATTGGCAAACTGGAACTTGGGAACCAGGGATGGGCCGAAAGCCTGACCGATCTTCTTAACAGGCCTGACAGCAATATTATCATTACAGTTCGTGACAGTCTTTCTGAACAGGTAATAAGCAAATGGGGACTGGACTACGGGATAAGCTTTAATATAGCCGGAACCGATGTTAAAAGCGCTTATAAGACCATTTCTTCCCTTATACTGCCGGAGACACATCTTCAGCAGTAAAATCCGGAAAACGCCCTTTCAATAATATCTTCCTGGAAAAAGCCCTTTTAGCAATATAATCCGGGAAAAAGCTTTTTCAATAATATCATCCGGGAAAAAGCTCTTATAGCAATATAGTCCTGAAAAATGCCTTTTCAACAAGATAATATTACGGCTCAGCACCTTTTTTTTCTTCCGACATTATTCCAGCTATATTTTTGAATCATAATAATCAAAACCATTTATTATGAGACTGACTAAAAAAACCAAGACACTAATTATTTTTATACTGTTTGCATTATGCTGTGGACCGGCATGCACACAGGAAAAGCCGCTTGATTACTACCTGGCCATAGACCCATCAACCATTTTAAGTAAAAACAGGGAAGAACAGCTTTATAATGTAAGCCTGAAGTGGCAGAACCTGGATGCACTGAAGGGTAACAGTTTTAACTGCAATGTTGTCTATGCAATTCATAGTGTTGACGGCAGCCGTAACCAGGCATCATGGGATAATGTAAGGATGGCTCAGATAAGCGATTTTAATGATGTGCCGGAGCATACGGTCAACCTTTCCGCACTGGATGGTTTTACTTACGGGATTAATAGCATGGACTTTCTGCAGGAGTCATTCTATGATGAGCTGCCTGCCGATCTCAGGGACCTGGCACGCTGGCTGGTGTCTGATGCAATACAGATGCAGGGTATGGTGTGGTATCTTATTGACAGTCTTGAATTCAATAAGGAGTTGAGTCCGGACATGCTTAAAGATTATGATATTGAATTCGAGAACTGGGTAAAATTCACCAGCAGATACCAGAAACTCAATTGGTCGTCTATCACCAAACATAATGAAGAAGTGTGTGCTGTGATAAACTTCCAGTCAAGCTATAACCCGGTACAGGCAAAAACAGATGATATGTCATTTAAGGGCAGGTCACTGTATTACGGCGAAATATGGGTCTCTCTCAGAGATAAACAGGTTGAATATGCATGTATGTTTGAGGATGTGGTAATGGACCTTGAAGGAAGTATGTTTCCCGAAAAACAATTGATTGACCTGCAGAGGGAAATAGTTTTTGACAGGATAAAGTAAACATTAAATTTGTATAAGATGAAAAAAGCAAAAAAGCATCAGAATTTAATTATTATACTGGCAGTTGCCGCTTTCAGTGTAATATTCTCCATTTTCTTCAAATGGATACAAACGGGTAATCCCTTCAGCCAGGAAACACTTCTGTATGGCATACTGATATTCTTTAATGTGCTGATCCCGCTTGTACTGGCAAAATATATTTTCAAATACTTTTCAGGGAAACGCCTGCATGACCTTAAAAAAAAGATCATCCCTGCAGTCCTGGCCTTCATCCCGGGAGTATTGCTAATACAACTGGTGATTATAGGAGCCGGCGTGTACCTGTATTTCGTATTTAACGGGCTGGACCGCTCGGATTTCTTCGGCCACCTGTTCAGTGTGGAAATACCAGGTGCTGTCAGGCAGTACGCCGTCTGGATCCTTATTGGATCGGTAGCCCTGTTCTATTATATCTGGCGCCGGGCAGAAGCAACAGAACAGGAACTGCGTGAAATAAACCTGAAATACAGGTACAGCATGCTTAAATCACAGCTTAACCCGCATTTTCTTTTTAACAGCCTGAACACCATATCACAGCTGGTTTATAAAGATCAGGGTGAGGCAGACAGCTATATTCAGAAGCTGGCCGGCATCTATCGGTATGTTATGGAAAATGAAGAAAAAGAACTGGTGCCCCTGGACAAAGAAATTGACTTTGTCAGGTCATTCTTTATGTTATACCGTGAAAGGGAAGAGGGTAAGATTTATCTTGATATCAATATTAATGATGCTGAAGATTATATGATCATCCCGGTATCCCTGCAGTCACTGCTGGAAAACGCCATAAAACACAATGCCGCCTCGCGCGACAAACCTCTGAAAATAGATATAAGAAAAGAAAACGGATGGCTTGTGATGACAAATAATATACAGAAAAAGAATATCATGGGAAATTCACTGGGCCTTGGACTTGAAAACCTTGCAGAACAGTTTAAAATGATAACAGGCAGGGATATGGTGATTACAGATAATGACAATTATTATACAGTCAGAATACCCTTAATCAAAGGAAAAGATGCAAGTACTGATAATTGAAGATGAACGGCCGGCATCACAGAAACTACAGAGGATGCTGAACGGGATAGATGAAACAATGGAAATTGTCGGTCCGCTCGAATCCGTTGAAGAGTCCATAAACTGGTTTATGTCAAACCATTCCCCCGATCTGGTTTTTATGGATATCCAGCTTGATGACGGACTCTGCTTCGAGATATTTGAAAATATAAGCATTAAAACACCGGTCATCTTTACAACTGCCTATGATAATTATGCCCTTAAAGCTTTCAAGGTTAACAGTGTGGATTACCTGCTTAAGCCTATAGACAGGCAGGAACTGGAAAAAGCTATCGGTAAATTCAAAATGATACATGCCGGGAATACTGATTTTAGCAGGATTGAAAAAATCCTTAAAAAGATTAGCCCGGAAAGAAAGGAGCGCCTCCTCATTAAAACAGGCATGCATTACCGTTCAATACAGATAACAGATATCAACTGCTTCTTTACACGTGAAAAAAGCGTATTTGTCAATACGGGTGGCTCAAATGATTATGCCGTGGATTTTTCCCTTGATAAGGCTGAAAAGATGACAGACCCGGAGCGATTCTTCAGGGTTAACAGGAATTATATTGTCAATTATAATGCTATCAAGGATATTATAGCTTACTCTTCCAGCCGGCTGAAAATAATAATTGACGGATGCCCCGGAGATAATGATGTTATAGTGAGCAGGGAACGTGTGGCTGATTTTAAAAAATGGATGGACAGGTAAACATCCCTGTAACTTTTTATAACTTTATGCGTCACACCAGAGAAAAAGAAGTATGACACCAAAGGAGTATAACAGGGCAGTTGAAGAATACTCTGACCGCATCTACAGGTATGTGCTTAAAAGCATGGGCGACCAGGAAAGATCAAAAGATGTGGTACAGGATTGTTATGAAAAACTGTGGGTCAATATTAATAATATAGACGCAGGCAAAGCCAAAGCATGGCTTTTTACTACTGCCCATAATGCCATGATAGACATACTGAGGAAAGAAAAGAAAATAATAAGGAGTGAAATACCTGCTGAAGATATTCATGAGCAGTCATATTCTGATCTCAATGAGATCCTCCATAATTGCCTTGGTAAGATCAGCGAGACATGGCGGACAGTAATACTCCTGAGGGATTATGAAGGTTACAGCTACAGGGAAATTGCCGAAATAACAGGGCAGACTGAAGCACAGGTGAAAATAAATATATACAGGGGAAGGATGGCCCTTCGCAGGATGATAGGAAAAATGGAAATGGTGGTTTGAGATGATAATAAACAGGCAGAATTATCAGATATGGGTGACTGACTATTACGATGGCAGTCTCGATGATTTCCAGAAGGAGGTCCTGATGGACTTTCTGGACAGGAATCCCGACCTGAAATCCGAGTTTGCAGATTACCCCGGCCTTTCCGTCAGTCACGGCAATGAAGAGCCTTTTGCTTATTCAGGCTTGCTGCGTTCACCGGATCAGCTGTCCAATGAACAGATTGAACACTTTGCAATAGCCCTCAATGAAGATGACCTGCATACAGAGCAGCGAAAAGAGATAATGGAACTGAGAAAGACAGATCCCCGCTTCCGGGAATATATAAATACCTATGAAAAGATAAAGCTGAAACCTGGTGATACAAGATATCCTGATAAAAAGAAGCTGCTTAAAATTCCGGAAAACAGAAAAAGAATAAAGCTTATCATGGTGTCCGTCTCAACAGCCGCCTCAATAGCCATTATAGCAGGCCTGTTTATGCTGTTCAGTCATGAGAGCGGCAGTGAGCTTAACAGGCAGTTAACGGCCGGCAGCGGGCAGGAAAACAGGCTCCTGCAGGAAAGCGTTAGGGATATACCACAGCAGTTGCCTGCAAAAACAAATATCAATTTGGCTGAACAGGTCAGGACCGGAGAAATTATTGATTCACGGATCACTGCCGAACAGGTCAGTACCGGAGAGATCGTATATGCACAGGCTACACCCGGGCAGGCAAAAGAGATTATCAGTACCACTGCTGAACAGGCAAAAGAGATGCTCAGTACCACTGCCACTGCTGAACAGGCAAAAGAGATAATCAGCATCACCCCCGTAGCGGCTAAAGAAAATATACAGCTTGATATAGCTCAAACACATTTTCTGCTGGCCGAAACCAGTCCCTACCCTGACTCCCCTGAAACCATCCCCGGCGACATGTCTGTTCGCGAATACCTGGCATACCAGTTCAGGAAACAGATACTGGCCGATGAAACACCGGATACAGAGAATCTGAAAGCATGGGAGATAGCCGATGCGAGCGTCAGGGGCTTTAATAAGATACTTGGCTGGGATATGGAACTGAAGGCTGAACAGGATACTGAAGGCAATATTCACGATATCAGTTTTACAAGCCAGCTGATCAAGTTTGATCATAAAACTAAGAAAACTGACAGTGAGCTGTAACTTTTCACCACCCCCTGCCGTCTGAGCAGAAAATTTACAGAACTTCAAAAATATTTTATCATGAAAAGAATAGCACTATTAACAGTTTTGATATTTACCTTCCTTAACACCCTCCTGGCATCCGGACAGGATACAATGGACATCAAGTTAATGAAGAAAGATATTATTAATATCAGTGAAAACGGAAACAGGACACACATAAGCATTGCCGGCGACAGGCTGGAACTGGAAGCTGCCGGGGAAAATGTAAAGATAAGACTGGGTAAAAGGGGTATCGAAATATCCGACGGCAATAAGATAGACTGGAAGAAATATGATGATATATATTATCAGAGTGAGGAAGATGACCCTGCAGACAAAAGAAGAAGAAACAGGAGACGTTTTACGCCTCACTGGTCAGCCATGGAAATAGGAATAAATAATTACCTTAGCTCTGACTATTCCATGAGCCTGCCACCTGAGCTGAGCTATATGGACCTTAATACAGACAAATCGTTCAATATAAATATCAATTTTGCACAGCTGGGCATAGGCCTGTCAAGGCATTTTGGTATTGTAACCGGACTGGGGCTCGAATTCAACGATTATAAATTTGATGGTAATAATAATATCCGCAAGGATGAAGAAGGGGTTATAGGCCCCATGTACCCCGCTGATGGCATAAAATATGAAAAGACCAAGCTCTCCACCACATACCTTACCATGCCACTTATGCTGGAAGCACAGATACCTGTCAGGTACCGCAGAACAATAAATATTGCCGCAGGCGCCATTGGCGGTGTTAAGCTGGGATCACATAATAAGCTGGTCTATTATGACGGTGGCAAACAAAAAGTCAAGGAGAATGACGACTTCAGCCTCTCCGTACTGAGGTACGGACCAAGTGTCAGACTGGGATACGATTCATTCCAGATATATGCCACCTACTATATGAACGGCCTGTTTATTGAAAACAAAGGACCTGAACTGTACCCCTTTCAGCTTGGTATAGCCATCTCTTTTAACGACTGATTTATCCGCAGACAGCAATATTAAATATAATAAAACAGCTTCACCCCCTTCATAAGCACTTAATGAAGGGGGTGCCTTATTATTTTTTGGCGCTTTAACAGTCTCAATTTATCTTTGCCTGTATTACCAACAACTTAGAACATGGATAAATACAGCCAGCTGTCAGACAATGAGCTAAGGCGTTATAACAGGCATATCATCATCCCCGGTATAGGACAGGAAGGACAGCTCAGGATAAAAAAATCCTCCGTTCTTGTTATAGGCGCGGGCGGACTGGGATGTCCCGTGCTGCAATACCTTACCGCAGCAGGCGTAGGCAGGATAGGCCTGATGGATTACGATATGGTAAATGAAACCAACCTACCAAGACAGATACTTTACGGCGCTGCCGATATAGGCAAACTGAAATCCATAATCTCAAGACAAAGACTGAATATCATCAATGATAAGGTGGATATCGATATCCTGAACATAAAATTCAATAAGGATAACGCCCTTAGTACGGTGAGCGATTATGATATCATAGTTGATGCCACGGATAATTATGAAAGCAGGTATATCATAAATGATGCATGCGTTCTGTCGGATAAACCAATGGTGCACGGGAGCATATACCAGTTCGAAGGCCAGATCTCCGTCTTCAACTACCGGGGAGGCCCAACATACCGTTGCTATAACCCCCAGGACAACAATGAATATAACAATCCAGCCCCTTCGGAAACAGGAATGATAAATATTTTACCCGGTATAGCCGGCACCTATATGGCAAATGAGGTTATGAAAATAATCCTGCAGCTTGGCAATATACTAGCAGGCGAAGTGTTGATTTTCAATACATTAACAAATAAACACTATATATTTAAAGTAAAAGCTGAATCAAAATACAGGAATATTAAAGATATTAACTAACAAAAAATGCAGAAAATGAGATTATTACTTATCAGCAATTCAACAAATGCAGGTGAAGAGTACCTTGACTATCCCAAACATGAAATACGCAATTTCCTTGGGGATAAGCCCGTAAAGGCCCTGTTCATACCATATGCTGCAGTTACATTCTCCTTCAATGACTACGAGGAGAAAGTACGTAAGAGGTTTAATGAAGTGGGCCATGACATAGAGTCAATACATAATTACCCTGACCCGCTTAAGGCAATTAAAGATGCCGATGCAATAGTAGTAGGAGGCGGTAATACATGGCAGCTTCTGAAAATGACAATTGAAAACAATCTAATCGAACCCGTCAGGGAAAAAGTTCTGGGAGGAACGCCCTATATAGGCTGGAGCGCAGGATCAAATATGGCCTGTCCAAGTATACGCACAACCAATGATATGCCGGTTGTTGAACCCGGATCATTCAGAGCCTTTAACCTTATACCATTCCAGATCAACCCTCACTACCTCGATGCCAACCCTGACGGTCACGCCGGGGAAACAAGGCAGCAGAGGATTGAAGAATTTCTGGAAGTAAATCCCGGCATGTATGTTGCAGGCCTCAGAGAGGGCACTATGCTGCTCCTGGAAGACGACAGGCTCAGCCTTATAGGTCCCAGGAAATTAAGACTGTTCAGAAAGGGAGATGAACCTGCCGAATTCGGCAAATCCGACGATCTGAGTTTCCTGCTCAAAAAGTAAGAGCAGGAAAATAATATCTTTATGAAGCTACTCGGGAAAATATTATCATATATTACAGGTATAGGTATATCCCTGGTACTTATACTCTTTATTATATCCATTCTTTTTGAAAAGGATATATCACGTATATTCCTGAAGGAGCTGAATAAAAGACTCAATACAACAGTCAGCACCGGTGAAATGAATTTCTCACTACTGAGAAGATTCCCGCAGGCCAGCATTGATATTGATGATTTCCTGATCCTATCTACGTTTCCGGATGATGAAGAGGGATCATATCAACAGGAAAGGGACAGTTTGCTTTATGCAGGTAAGATAACCCTGTCACTGAAGATCACCGAGCTGATCCGGAAAAACTATATCATCGACAGGATAGACATCAGCAGGGGGAAGATAAACCTGCTTTCCGACTCACAGGGTAAGTTAAACACTGCAGTATGGAAAAAGCAGCCAGAAAATGACACTTCATTGATAACATTGAATATCAACAGTATAAACATTGACAAATCAAGTTTTACTTACAGCTCACTAAAGACGGGGTTTATTATCAGGACCCGGATAAACAACTCATCCAACAGGCTTGTCATTGATAATAAATCTGCCACAGTGCGATCACAATCCGATTTAATATTATCCGGGCTTAAAACAGGTCCCGGTTACAACATACAGGGTCCGTACCCGCTTGTAATAACTGCCGGTTTGATGATATCAGCTGACAGTATAATCATCAGACAGTCGCAACTGGAAACAGGTGATCTGAAACTGGAAACAGAGGGATTCATAGCCACCGGGAAAAGTGAATTATCACTTCGCGCAGAAAGCAGCCGGGCCCCCGCCGGCTTTATTGCTGAATTCCTGCCCGGACAAATAAGCAGCTTTCTCAACAAATATAATATCACGGGCCTCGTCTCGTCATCCCTTGAGCTTAAAGGCAGTTATAAGAAAGGTTCATCAATGATTATGACAGCATCACTTGATGTCAGTGAGGCGGAAAGCAGGTTAAGCTCACCGGCAATAGAGATAAAAAACATAAGAACAACAGCTAACATGAAACTGGACCTGGGCAACAGCAAGAGACTGTTTGAGGTCAGCACTTCTTCCTATAAGGCCCGCTTTGACAATACTGATATTTCCGGTTCTTTTTACCTTGAAAACCTTTCAGAACCCCATATTGATATCAGTCTCAGGGGCTTGTTCCCATCCACCCGGCTGTCAGAGCTGGCAGATGTAGCTGGACTGCACTCAAGGAAGGGAACGGTAAGGCTTAATGCCCGTTTTACAGGCACTGTACCAGGCAAACAGGAAGAAGCGCATAATCCACTGCCTGAACTCAGGCGATCGGTAAACATAGGTCTTGGTGACGTAAACCTCAGCCTGCCGGGACTGAAAGGTGAGCTGGAAAACATTAACGGTAATATTATGATTGCCGATAATATCTGGGTTGATGAGTTAAGCCTCAGTCATGACGGGCAGAACATAGCCCTGAACGGGATGATCGATGGGTTTAACAGCTGGATGCTGGATAAAAAGGCAAAGCCGGAGATAACAGCAGGTATATGGGCGGATAAGCTTGATATAAACAAACTCATGCATAATCTTAAGAGTGAGGAAAAGGCTCATAATGAGAAAACAGGCAAAACCATCCCGCTTATGAACCTCAACATCAGATGTGACAGCCTGATAATAGGTGCCTACAGGGCCTCTCTCTTTGATGGTAACCTGTCATACAGATCCGGTCTGGTCGATATCCCTTCGTTCAGCATGAACGCACTGGGCGGGTCAATATCGGGTAATGCAGCCATAGCAGAGCTGGGAGATAAGGCTTACGCCGTCAGGGGCTGGTTTCATATTGAAAATATCGACATCCGCAATACCTTTGAAGTATCCAATAATTTCCGGCAGGACTATATTAAGGCAGAAAACCTGGAAGGTGATATTACCGGTAATATCAGCATCTCAGCCACTGCGGACAGTACTTTCAGGATTAACAGCGATGACCTGGTATTAAATGGTGAATATTATATCCTCAACGGCAGCCTGGTTGATTTTGAACCCGTATATAAACTGTCAAAGTTCATAGACATAAAGGAACTTGAAAGAATAGATTTTTCAAGACTTGAGAATGACCTGATAATCAGTGAAGGGTCAGTGAAGATACCAGGGATGGATATCAGCTCTTCTGCATTCAATATATCACTGGAAGGGAGTCATTCTTTTGACGGAAATTACCAGTACCGCCTTAAAGTGTTGCTGTCAGAGCTTCTGAGCAAAAAAAAGAATAATAAAGTGAGTGAATTCGGAGTAATTGAAGAAGACGGCCTGGGCCGTACCTCCCTGTATCTGAAAATCGACGGTGATGCCGGCGGATCAAAGGTGTCCCATGACTCCGATGCACTCAGGGCAGGTATAAAAGAAAGCCTGGTAAAGGAAAAGCAGGAAATCAAATCCATACTGAACCAGGAGTTCGGCTGGTATAAAGGTGATTCAATACATCAGGTAAGCACTGATAAATCACGACGCTTCAGGATAATATGGGAAGAAACAGATTCAATCAAGACAGAAACAGAGAAGTCATCAGAAAAAAAGCTACCTTTAATAAACATATTCAAAAAGAAGAACATAAAGGAGGGAAAAACTGAAAAATAATAAGAATATCGGTCTGGATATTTACAGGAGAAAAACCATCTGGAAACTCCTGCTGCTGATATTTGCCGTGCTTATCGGTCTGAGCTCACTATTATACACCAATAAACTGGTAAAGGACCTGAAGCATGAAGAAAGGAAGAAGGCAGAGCTGCTGGCAAGAACATGGCGCAGGCTTATTAACAGCAATGAAGATGAGGAATATATTGGCTTCCTCTTTTCCATTATCGAAAATAACTCAACAGTGCCTGTTATACTTACGGATGAGGACAGTAACATTATCGGTTACCATAATTTTGACAGTCTTAAGACCGCTGACCCGGAGTATATGCAAAGACAGCTGGAAAGGTTGCAGGAAAAAAGCAATCCAATAATTATTAACCTGGGAGGCGGATCAAAAAATTATATCTATTATAAGGACAGCATAATACTCACCCGTCTTATTTACTATCCCTATGTGCAGCTTGCTGTGATCATTATGTTCATTATAATAGCCTATATTGCTTTCAGCATGTCACGAAGGGCCGAACAGAACAGTGTTTGGGTAGGTATGTCAAAAGAGACGGCACACCAGCTGGGCACACCTACCTCTTCTCTCTCTGCCCTGGCAGAGCTGATAAAAGACAAATACCCGGACAGCGGCATCTACGTAGAATTAAACAGGGATGTTGAACGGCTTGAGAAGATAACCGAAAGGTTTTCAAAGATAGGATCCGTGCCTGCTCTGACAAATGAAAAAATTGTTACAATAATAAGCAGAAGTCTTGAATACCTTAAGCTGAGGTCCAGCTCAAAGATCAGATTCAGAATTGAAAACGAGCTCCCTGAAGAGACAATGATACCATTGAACACACCTCTTTTCGAATGGGTAATGGAGAATGTATGCAAAAATGCTATGGATGCCATGAACGGGGAGGGTACAATAAGAATTAAGCTCTCCGCTGCTAATGAGCAGGTGATTATAGACATTGTTGACACAGGCAAAGGAATACCCAGGGCAGCACAGAAAAAAATTTTTAAGCCGGGCTACACTACTAAAAAGCGCGGCTGGGGACTGGGACTCTCACTGGCCCAGCGTATAATAGAACTTTACCATAAGGGAAAAATATACGTCAAATATTCAGATCCTGCAAAGGGCAGTGTTATACGTATCATTCTGAGCAGTAAAATATAATTATCTTTGTCTGCCCGATAATGAGCCTGCACTGAAAAGTTTTAAATAAAAGCTAATCCTGCGGTGCAGAGAAAATTGAAATCGGGATCTGAAAAGAAAGGATATAAAGAAAGGATATAAAGTAATCTGATGCCGCAAGGCCTGATAGTTTAGAAAGATGGATCTTCAAAGAAAAGATATAGAAATAATGGCCCCTGCCGGCTCGCATGAATCATTGATGGCTGCAGTTCAGGCCAGGGCCGACTCCGTTTATTTCGGGGTGGAGCAGCTTAATATGAGAGCCCGTTCATCACAAAACTTCACTGTTGATGATCTGCCTGAAATAACTGAAATTTGCCGCAGACACAATCTTAAAAGCTACCTTACACTTAATGTCGTTATATATGACAGCGAGACCGGGCAACTGAAAAAGATAATTGATGCCGCCGCAAAAAGCGGCATAAGCGCCATTATTGCCTCCGACCTGGCAGTGATGCAGTATGCCAGGGAAGCAGGCGTGGAGGTGCACCTTTCCACCCAGGTAAATATCAGCAATTCACAGGCTCTGAAATTCTTCTCGCAGTGGGCCGATACCGTTGTACTGGCCAGGGAGCTTAATCTTTCACAGGTAAGGGAGATATATGATAATATCCTTTCAGACAATATAAGAGGGCCTTCAGGCAGACATGTCAGTATAGAGATGTTTGCCCATGGCGCTCTCTGCATGGCTATATCCGGTAAATGCTACCTTAGCCTTCATGAGAATAATAAATCAGCCAACAGGGGCAACTGTTACCAGACATGCAGAAAAGGATATACTGTTAAGGAGAAAGAAACAGCCTGGGAGCTGGATATTGAAAACGAATATATTATGTCGCCCAAAGACCTGTGCACCATAGGCTTTGTCAATAAACTGCTGGACGCAGGTGTCAGGGTGCTGAAGATTGAAGGCAGGGCAAGGTCTCCTGAATATGTAAAAACCGTTGTCTCTTCATATAATGAAGCCGTGGAGGCCGTTATCTCAGGCAGCTATGATGAAAAGCTTATAAGTAAGCTGAGGGACAGGCTGGCAACAGTCTTTAACAGGGGGTTCTGGGATGGTTATTACCTTGGACAGCGGCTGGGCGAATGGAGCCATAAATATGGCTCCGGTGCAGGAAGAAAAAAAATATACCTGGGTAAGGTAAGCAATTATTTCACCCGTCTCAGGGTTGCAGAGCTAAAGCTGGAGGCCGGTGACCTCAGCAAGGGGGATGATATTCTGATTATCGGTCCTACAACAGGGGTCATTGAATACAGGGTGGGTGAAATAAGGGTGGATGAAAGTGTTGCTACCCGCTCAGTTAAGGGTGATACCTGCTCCATACCTGTTAATGATAAGCTGAGGCGCTCCGATAAGGTTTATAGTTGGGTAGCTGTACCGGCCCGTATGAATAAATAATTTCAGACTGTCATCTCATCTGCCAGCAGCATCACTTTACCGGCATTCTCAGAAGCACTTGCTGAGGGAGAATCTACAAAAAACACTCGATGCTCTGGACGCTGGGACAGCCCGTAACGGTAGGTTCTGTCATAATATCCCAGCACAATCTCTATTGCCGGCTCAAGATCATTCGCCTGTATGGCCCTGAGAGCGGCCTTTGTATTATCACCCCCCAGTTTTTTCGATATCTTCTTAACAGAATCTGCCAGCTGAACGGAACTGAAAGCTCCGTACTCCTCCTTCAGCTTTGGCATACGTATACTTATATCCGGCATAAGGGCAATAACCGCGGCCTCACGCATTAAACGGAAAAATCCGTCCGGTATGCTTACCGTACCTATATTATGACTTTCATCCTCCACGAATACCCTTTTACCTGAATCCTGTTTCCTGAGCACATCATACAGAAGATTGGCAAAATGCTCGGAGCCGGGTTGTGATGCCTGACCAAGAGCTCCAAAAGCTGATCCCTTGTGGCAGGCCAGCGCTTCCAGGTCAACCACCTGTTCACCCTTCTTTGACAGTTCAGCCAGTATATCCGTTTTACCGCTACCTGTTAAACCTCCTAAAATAATCATCTGCCTGGTTCTGGCCAGCTGGCCCAGTATATAATTCCTGTAAGCTTTATAGCCTCCTTCAAGCAATACACAATCAATACCCGCATTACCGAACAGCCAGGCCATGCTTTCCGATCTGCTTCCTCCCCTCCAGCAGTGAACAAGCAGCTTTTTACCTTCTCCTGCCTTCTTAATACCATCTTTCAGCAAACCCGACATCTTCGGGCCCACTATATCCAGCGCTCTTATTACTGCTGACAGCTGGTTTTCCTGCTTATACAGAGTGCCTACCTCCGCTCTTTCATCATCGCTGAATAGAGGTATATTACAGGCAGCAGGTATATGACCCTTACGGAATTCAGAAGGCGACCTGACATCAATAACAGGTATTGACTCCGATAATTCAAGAAATTCGCGCGGACCGGTTCTGAAAGAATAATAACTCAAATCAGTTGGAAAAGTATTTAATTAATATCTTCCTCATATCTTCCTGCCTGACTGGCTTACTGATATACTGGCGTATACCTGCTATCTCGGCTTTCTTAACCGACTCATTGGCACTGTCAGCACTCAATGCAACGATAAGGGTATCCGGGGATACTTCCAGTATCTTTTTTGCCGCTGTATAACCATCCATCTCCGGCATCACCAGATCCATAAAGATAATATCATACTTCTTCTTGCCGGCTTTCTCAAGACCTTCCTTACCGTTCACAGCCAGATCGGCTTCATAACCTATGCTTTTGAGTATAGTCAGCGCCACCTTTTGGCTTATTACATTATCCTCCACCACCAGTATACTAAGATCATCGCTTACTGCATCGACCATATCAGGCTCTACCTCTGTCTCTAGCTCGGGAAACCTGTTATGTATTATATCCAGTAACTCGCTCTTATGATATGGTTTAACAAGATAGTCATCTATACCGTAATGAATACATCGTGCATAATTACCCTTCTTGTCATTTGAGCTTACCATCAGTATCATAAAACTCTTATACAGGTTCTCCTCCCAAATCCTTTGTGCCACATCGAAACCATCAAAATCCTCTGCATCAACGATAACTATTATTTTATACCTTTCTTTTACCTGCTCCAGGTTAGACCTGATAAGGTTAATAGTTTGCTTCTGCCATCCGGTCACATATGATGCCAGTCCGAAATCATGCAGGGCATTGAGCAGTTCCTCATCCCTCTGCCGGCTACCGCTTATCACCAGTGCCTTAATGTCAGAATATTTCTTTACACCGGTAGCACCATAATCCTTCTCAATCCTGATATTAGAATACACTTTTACACTGAAAGTAAAGCGTGCACCCGGTGTATCCGGATCATCAGATATGCCGGAAGGAGTTGCGGCATGCAGTGATCCACCCATCATCTCAATAAGCTGCCTGGAAATCAGTCCCCCAAGCCCTTTCCCTTCATACTGGGTTATGCTGCTGCTTTCAGCCTTTACATATTCACCAAACACCTTTTTCAGTAAGGCCTTATCATAATTCTTCCCTGTATCCCTCAGATCAAATTTAAGAAATAACACACCTTTGCCCGCGCTTTCAGCATTTATGTCAAGCCTTATCTCTCCTTGATCCGTATGTTCAAGTGATACTGTAAGAAGGTTGGTGATCAACTGCCGTAACCTGAAAGGGTCTCCTATAACACTTTCAGGCACATCCTCATTTATATTCCACCTTAATTTAACTCTCTCCCCGGCTACTGCACTTACTACACTAAAACAATATTCAATCTCCTTTTCCACCACGAAAGGTATCTCATCCAGCATCAGGCTACCCTTTTCCAGCTTTGAAAAGTCCAGCAGATCATTAATTATCCCCAGCAGCAGGTCAGATGAGTTCTTTACAAGGTTAACAAGCTTCTGTATCTCCGGTTCATTATCCATCCTGGCAAGCATATCCACCATACCTATTATACCATTCAGGGGTGTCCTTATCTCGTGACTTATCTTGGCAAGGAATTCCGATTTGGCCTCATTGGCCCTCGCTTCCTGCTTACGCGCCACCTCAAGCAGGGTTACATCCATCAATACTATCATACTGGCTTTCTCACCCAGGTAATCAACCGGAATCTCTTTCCTGTATAATACAGTGTCTATACCATCATTATCCACAATCATAAACTGGTTCGGCTCAAAACCTGAGCCCAGGTTCTCAGCAAAAAATATTCCTTCACCCGAATGGAGTGTCTCCGGCATAATCTTACCCTCCATCTCTGCACTGTCTTTATAGGAAAACATCAGACAGGCATTCTCGTTTGCCCTGATAACTTCCTTATCCGCATTAACAATAACAACACCCACAGGCATCAGGTCAATAAGTCTCATAAAAGTTTTCTCTGACTGCCTCAGCGTTTTTGCTTCGCTCGCCTGCCTTCTGATAAAATGACGGTAAAAAAATATCAGTACCGACACTAACAAAAGCGTAAGGGACACAATAAGCAATGAGTTGCGGATAATATATACCTGGTAAAAATCAGCCGGCGCTGAAAAAACCATACCGAATTCACGCCTCAGCAATTCTACTGCATAATAAGAAGAAATAACCTGCCTGCTTTCTCCATCTGCCTCTATGGCATGCACTATATTGCCATTTATCCCCTCATCAATATTGTTATATATCTGTGACAGGCTCCTTATATTAAGTTCCCCGTAATCATCCCATCGCGCAATATCATTCTCAAAATAGTTGGAGAAAACAACCTGACCCTCATTATCCATCAGCCATTGCCATTGCTGCTCTTCCAGTTTATACTTACTGAATATATCATTAAAGTAATTAATATAATCAACTGTAATAATGATGTTTCCTGTCACTTCTCCTTCTGAATAAACAGGTTGTGCCAGGTCCCATTTATTCCGGTTTGGTATAAGTTCATCTCTCATCAGAAGCTCTTTCTGATTCTGGGCAAGGTAAGTGTTTGCTATCCACTCATCATCTTCCGAATCCTTGTATAGCATAAAAACACGGGCATCGCGACTGTTATACTCGATTGTCTCCACAAAATTGTCATACTTACTGTAATAGAATTTCAGCTTCTCTATTATCCTTTCCCTTACATCCTCGTTTCCCCCATCAAAGAAATGGTGAAACTCCTCCTTCATAATTATTTCATTGAGGTCACTTTCAAAAGTAATATTGGTATTATTCACTTCAGCACCTATTATGCCTATCTGCTGACCCAGCAGGTCCTTAACATAATCAATCTGCTTTTGATACATTCTATTGTAATAGATGCCGTTTATCACCAGTATTATCAGAAATAATACAACCGTAAGTATTGTAAGGCGCTTCATATAAACTGTATGATTGAAAATAATTTTCTAAAGATAGGGTATTTTAAAAACAAGCAATAATTTTATCGGTATCTTGAATCATTATCAGAAAAGATATTGATATAGCTCCTGTACCTGAACAATTCTATCTCTCCCTCCTCAAGCTGCTTCTTAACCCCGCAACCGGGCTCATTAAAGTGCAGGCAGTTATAATATTTACATTCTTTCGATGCCCTGAATATCTCAGGAAACAGATGGTATATCTCTTCCTTGTCTATATCAATCAGGCCAAAGCCCTTAATTCCCGGTGTATCTATTATATAAGCCCCATCACTTAAAGCATGCATTTCAGCAAATGTTGTTGTATGCTTACCCATCCTGTGGTAATCCGAAACCTCAGCGGTTTTAATATGACATGAGGGCTCGACAATATTGATAAGGGTGGATTTTCCCACCCCGGAATTGCCGATAAGCAGACTCACCCTGTTCTTTACCAGATCTGTTATCTTCTGCCTGTCCTTATCATTAAAAAGGGATACACTGAATGAGTCATACCCCGCTTTCCTGTACACCGATATCAGGTAGTCCCTTTTCTCAATATTCTCCTGTGAATATATATCATTTTTATTAAATACTATCTTCACGGGTACCTGGTAAGCTTCGGCCGTTACCAGTACCCGGTCAATGAATTCAGTATGGGTCTCCGGCTCAATAATGCTGGCAAGTAATATCAGCTGGTCTATATTGGCTGCTATGATCTGCGATTCACTCGAAAGCTTGGATGCTTTGCGAATAATATAATTATTCCTTTCTTCGATATCCGTAATAACACCTGTGCCATCACTGTCTGATAACTCGAAATATACATAATCACCGACAGCAACGGGATTGGTCGTACGGATACCCTTAACCCGGAACTTACCTTTTATCATACAATCAATGATATGCCCGTTCTCATCAGACACCTTATACCTGCTGCCTGTTGATTTTATTACCAGGCCCTTTTTCAGTTCTTTATCCATCCATGCAAATAATACATATTACTTAAAAAGAGGCGGGTGCTGTTCATCAAAGCCCGTAGCTTCCTGGTATTTACTGGCTGCAAGCAATATACTGGCCTCATCAAAGAGTCCGCCTATAAAACTTATACTGGTAGGGCTGTCATCTTCATTAAAGCCGTTTGGCACAACAACACAGGGATGGCCTGTAAGATTGGTAACAAGCAACTGCTTACCCCTGAAGCTGGGACTGATAATAACATCATAATCCTTCATCAGCTGCTCCATCTGCTCCATCAGCACTGTACGGTGACGGTTAGCCTGTATATATTCAACGGCCGGTATAAAGCGCCCGGCCCTGAAAGTGTTGGGCCAGCTCCCGTCACCCTGAGAGGTAAGCAGCGTATCCAGCCTGCTTCGTGTAAGCTCATCAAAAGCTGCTGCCGCCTCGGCATATAATATTATACGCTGGCTGTTAACTGGCACCCCTTCAAACTCCATCTTTACCGGGACAAGATCCACTCCCATCCTGTTGAATACCGTCAGTACCTCCAGGTCGTTTTCCTGGTTGGCATAATCACCCTTAAAAGCATCTTCAAGGTAGCCTATTTTAAGCTTTCTAATGTCGTCATTGAAATTATAATTAAAAGGCCTGTCAATAACTGTACGGTCAATGCCATCCGATCCCCTTATAAAATCAAAGACCATGGCACAATCATCTGCTGAACGGCATATGGGACCTATCTTGTCCATACTCCAGCTGAGTGCCATTGCCCCTGCACGGCTTACCCTGCCGAATGTTGGTCTCAGTCCGCTCACACCGCAACGCGTCGATGGTGACACTATTGACCCGAGAGTCTCGGTACCAATACTGAAAGCTACCAGTCCCGCCGATGTGGCAGATGCTGAACCGGCCGATGATCCGCTTGATCCCTGTTCAGGTTTCCACGGGTTACGCGATACACCACCAAACCACACATCACCCATTGCCAGGGCACCCATGGAAAGCTTAGCCACTAGTACGGCCCCTGCCTCCTCGAGTTTCTTAACCACGGTCGCTGTATTATCTAACACCTGGTTCTCATATGGCTTAGCCCCCCAGGTTGTCGTATATCCCTCAACAGCCAGCAAGTCCTTTACACCGTAAGGTATGCCATGCAGGGGTCCCCGGTAATTACCCTGTGCTATCTCCCTGTCGGCCCGCTCAGCCTGTTCAAGGGCCAGGTTCTCTGTCAGGCTTACCACGCAGTATAATGAATCGCCATACTTCTTAAGCCTGTCAAGATATATCTTTGTAAGCTCCACTGAAGTCAGCTCCCCGTTCCTGATAAGCTGTGATAATTCCGTCACCGTCATAAAAGCAATCTCCTCATCACTGTCCGGACGCTTAATTGTGCTTACGGGTACCGGATTGGAATAATCCTGTCCCCGTGGCTCATACTCATTTACCAATGGCCTGAACAGCAGGGCAGGAGCTATGCTGTTATCAAGGCTGTAATTACGCATCCCCTGGTAAAAAGCCAGGTTGCGTTTAAGAAAACCCTGCATCTGCCTGTGTTCGGCCGTGTCAAAATCAAGGCCAATAAGATTTTCCGCATTTATTATCAGTGAATCGTTAAAATCAGCGCTTTCACGCTGATGCTCCTGTTCAGATCTGTCACATGAGAAGAATAATACCGATAATATAACGGTCATTATCAGTAAGAAAATATTTTTCATAGGATCAGAGTTTTTTGTATAATAATGTGCAAAATACAAAAAAGTAGCAGAATAATTTAACAGTGCACAGAAGCAAGCACACTCAAATCACACTGATATTGCCAGGATATAAATGTATTATTAACTTTCAGAGGCCATAAGGAAGAAGGGCTTCATCTCAAAGCTGTGATAATAAGGTCTCAGGCGATCCGTATTATAATATTCCTTCACATTGACAAGCTTCTTCTCCTTAACAACCACATCAATAGGTACATTATCATACCTCCCGTTCTTAAGGACAACCAGCCGGCCGTGTATGCCTTTTAATATCAGGTCGAGTGCAAGATTACCGTAGGCCATCGGAACAATTGAGTCAAGAGCATCCGGATCTCCGCCCCTTACCATATAACCCAGTTTCTGATTGATCACGTTAACCGTCCTGCCCCTGTTGAACTTTGCCGACCGGTTTTTCAGCTCGTTTGAGACAAGGTCGCCTATGCCGCCCAGCTTGGCGTGACCATAAGCATCTTTTTCAGCATTGGAAAAAATCATCTCACCTCCCTCGAACATGGAGCCTTCACTGACAAGCACAACGGCATACTTGCTGGGGTTAGCATTCCTGTCTTCCACAAGCAACTCGGTGAGGTGATCAATCTTAAACTTATATTCCGGTATAACACAGCGGTTAGCCGAGCCTGCCATGGCAGGCAGCATGGCTGTAAATCCCGCATAACGGCCAAACACCTCCAGCACCATAAGCCTTTCATGAGATCCGGCTGAAGTTCTGAGGCTGTTGGTCATCTGTATGGTACGTGTTATGCAGGTACTGAAACCAATGCAATAATCCGTTCCGGGTACGTCATTATCCATGGTCTTGGGTATACCCACAACGCTAACTCCCTTCTTATAAAGGTGAACGGCATAACTCAGGGTATCATCGCCGCCTATGGGTATAAGGTAATCAATACCCAGCCAGTTAAGGTTCTTAATAACCTCAGGTGTAAGGTCATTTACTTCCTCACTATATGTCTCTTTCAAATGCTCAGGCAGATCGGTCTTTGCAACATGGCTGGGCCTTGTTCGTGATGTATGCAGAAAAGTGCCGCCGGTGCGGCCCGCCTTGTTGACTATATCATCCGTTAGCAGCTGGTAGCAATCACTGTTATCAGCTTTATTATCCCTTCTGAGCTCAATTATACCGGCCCAGCCCCTGCGCAGGCCTATTACCTTATACCCTTCACGGTTTGCCCTGATAGTAACAGCCCTTATGGCCGGATTCAATCCAGGTACGTCTCCTCCGCCTGTAAGAATGGCGATTACTCCTTTTTGCGCTTTTTTATTAGCCATATTTTCCTGATGATTATTGTTTAATTACCCTTTTCTGCAACAGCCGGTAAAAATAAGATATTTGTATTTACCGGCAAAATTTTAAAAGCCTCAAAGATAAATTGATGATTTCAGGATATTATTGTTTATTTGCCTGCTCTTTGTTTTTAAATTATCATCCCTTAAAAAACCACCAAAATTGTAAATATCATGGACAGCAAACAGAAAATCCTTATTGTATACCAGACAAGGTACGGTACCACATCCAAGGCCACTGACTATCTCGCATCCCGGCTTAAGAATGCTGAAATAACGGTTATTAACCTGAAAAAGGAAAAGATGCCAGAGCTTTCATCCTTTGATACAATCATTATTGGAGGATCAATAAGGGCGGGAATGATACAGCCGGGCATTAAAAAATTCATCAAAAAAAACCTTGATATATTGCTGTCAGTGCCAGCAGGTCTGTACCTTTGTTGTATGGCAGAAGATGATCAGAGGAACAAGCAATTCAATGACTCATTCCCGGAACAGCTGAGAGAACATGCAGCAGCCACAGGCTTTTTCGGGGGTGAATTTAATTTTGACCGCCTCAATTTCGTGGAAAAGAAGATTATCAGTAAGGCTTCAGGCGTTGAGGAGTCGGTATCAAAAATAGACTACACCGCCATCGATAAATTTGCAGAACAAATAATGAACTGAGCATCGCCATCAAGAAAAGAAAACTCTGAACCTTTCAAAAACATTCTGTATTATGCCGGATAAGAAACAAACAACAGTATTGCTAACGGGAGGAACCGGACTGGTGGGCAGCACACTTATTCCCATGCTTTCTGAGGCCGGATTCGGTATAAGGGTATTATCGCGCAGCAGGGCAGACCTCAGAAATGCAGAAACATACCTGTGGGATATAAAGCGGGGTACCATTGAAGAGGGTGCGGTAGAGGGTGTCGATCATATTATACACCTGGCAGGTGAAAGTATCGGTTCAGGACGATGGACCAGCTCAAGGAAAAAGGCAATAACCGAGAGCCGTATCCTTTCTGCAAGGTTGCTGTTTGATACCATAGAGAAAAGGAACCCGGGACTGAGCTCCTTCACCAGTGCCTCTGCAACAGGCTACTACGGTGCAATCACCTCGGATAAGGTTTTACGTGAAACAGATCCGCCGGGCAGTGATTTTGCAGCGCAGGTTTGTGTTAAGTGGGAGGAGGCGGCCGGACTCTTCCGCTCAGGCGGCTACCGGACAAGTATTATACGGACCGGCATTGCTCTGTCAGACCGCGGAGGCATGCTGACAAGGGTGCTGCCAACAATAAAAATGGGCTTTTCGCCCCTAAGCGGCAACGGTAAACATTACCTTCCATGGATTCATATCAATGACCTCTGCGGTATATACCTGAAGGTGTTGCAGGATAAAAGTATCGATGGTGTTTATAACGCGGTATCACCACAGCCAGTGAGGTACCGTGATTTTATCAAAACCCTGGCAAAGGTAAAAAACAATATAGTGCTGATGCCCCCCACACCGGACTTCCCCTGGAAGATACTGTTCGGAGAAAAATCATCCATACTGCTTGAAGGAAGCAGGGTTTCAGCAGATAAGATAATGAAAGCATCCTATGAGTTTCAGTACCCCGGACTCAAAGAGGCCCTTAAAGATCTTGTCAGCAGGGATAAAAAGTAATCCGACGGGAACTTTAACAGAGTAACAGGATGGTGGTCATGACAATCTTATCAGCAAGGATAAAAGCTAATAAGTACCCGCTTATATCCTTTTACCACCCTGTTTGTATTGCAGTACATTAACTTTTTCTGTCACAACAAGGCAACCGTAAGGCATTGATTCGAGGAGAGTCCTGATACTCTCATAAAACGACATTATTTTCTCCTCCCTGTCAATAATCTCAATAACAACAGGCAGCTTCTCAGTAAGCTCCCAGAACTTATAGGAATGGATAACCGAGGATGCACCATAGCCCAGCACTCCTTTAAGTACGGTGGCACCGGCCAGTCCCGATTCCTTCGCCTTAAACACTATCGACTCATATATAAGTTCACTGTCGTACTTATCAGTAGAGCTAAGGAATATACGAAGCAATAATGTATCAGAATTGTTTTCCATGATTATATGAGTTTAATAATGGCACGACCAAAAAACACGGCCAGTATACCGAAGAAAAAGCTGAAACCGGTATAGCCGGCAAAACGTAAAACCTCACGGCTCTGCAGCATGATAAAAGCATCATTGGAGAAGGATGAGAAGGTGGTGAAACCACCTATTAATCCAACAGTGAGAAAGATACGCCATTCAGGCGATAAAAAACTACCTTTTTCAGATATACCATAAACTATGCCGATAAGTAAACATCCCAGTATATTGACAAGCAATGTAGCCCAGGGGAAGACCGTATCATATGTAAACTGGAAATATCTCGAAACAAGAAAGCGTAGTGCAGATCCGATAAAACCACCCGTACCAGCAATAAGAATTAACTTCACCATAGAATATAAATATATAGTTACTTATGGTAGAAGTCATCAGCCCTTCAATCGCCGGGCGGTTAATGGCAGACCTCATTGCCACGGGCAAAGGTAGAAAAAATCCTCTTTAAAAATGCTCCTACGAATTTATTAATAACAGAAACCAAAGATCCACTCTTTATGCCCAAAGCTATTGAGTGCCGCAGCTCCTGCGTCTTTCTATTCCTCCCGTGCAGCCATTTCCATAACCATCTGCTGGAGGAGGGTGATCTGTGCTTTAAGGTCTGAAATATCTTTTTGCTGATTTACGATTTGCGACTGTTGTTCTTTTACAGCTTGCAATAATACGGGAGTCAATTGTGTATAATTAATATTTTTATATCCTTCATCATTTTCAAAGACAAGCTCAGGAAATACAGTCTCCAGCTCCTGGGCAATCATTCCTATTTGCTTCCCGTCTGGAATAACGAGATTTTCCCTGGCAATTTCATTCCAGTCGAAATAGTAACCACTTATCGAAGACAGCTTATCGAGTACATCATTAATGCAAACAATATTTGTTTTCAGCCTCTTATCCGAAACCTGGCCTGAACTTCCAGTATATTCAAGATTACCATTAATTCTGACCTTTTTTGTACCTGCTCCGTAATAACCATAAATAAGACTGGAAGTATAAGTTGTGCCACCTGTGCTGCCATCAATGAATAAGCGGTCAGAGCCTGTATCATCAAAACCTGCCTTTGCCCCTATTTTTATGGTTCTATGACGTATTGGTTTTACTGATCCCGACCATTGGGGACCAATAATAATATTATAATCGCCTTCTGTCTGCCAGAGTCCTGCATTAGTACCAATATATACATTATTAAAACCTTCTGTATTATTTACACCAGCCCCATTCCCCACGAATACATTACCGTATCCTTGAGTATTTTCCATACCTGCCCCGTTTCCAATAAAACAATTGGATGATCCGCTGGTATTATTTAATCCGGCGTTCAGTCCAATAAAATTATTATAACTACCGTTTTCGTTTAAATTGCCAGTATAGCTTCCCAGGAATGTATTATGTTCTCCTGAATTATTTTCTCCGCTTAAATAGCCAAGAAATGTGTTATATTTGCCGGCATTCGAATTTTGCGGTGTTACATACATAAAATCTTCATTCAAATCGCTTTTTGTCCTGTCAAACCCGCCAATTGCAAAGCCTCCCTTTGGCCCCTTGCTGGCTTCATTATTTATATTAAACCGGATACTGTCCGGTGTAATTCTCATGAAATCGTAAGTTTCGCCTGCTTTGGTAGGATCAAAGCCGCCAATTGCAAATCCTCCCTTGGGCCCTTTTTTCAGAGGATCATCCTCTACCAGTATTTGTACCCCGTTATTATAAACTGCGAAGACAGGGGTTCCCTCGCTGTTCTTTACTTCAAAGAGAGGGTCTTCGTCAGACCAGGTTGGCTCTCCCTGGACCTGAACTTTACTCGTTGGAGTGGATGTTCCAATTCCAACCTTTCCTGTACCATCTATTCTCATGCGATGTGCCTGTTCTGTATAAAAATCAATTGGTCCGGCATTGGCTGTAACAAGTTGCAAGGAACCAAGACCCATATGATGGATCTTTGAGTTAGCATTAACTCCTGTATTATTTCTTATTATCCTCAGTGAATAATCTGGATTTTCATCGTCACCATGAAAATCAATAAAAGCATACCTGTTTCCGCTTCCATATGCATTTATTTCAATATTTGGAGTTCCGGTTTGAATAGAACCTCTGATTAGGGCATTACCATTAACGTCAAGCATCTCTCTCGGATCAGTTGTTCCTATCCCCAGGTTTCCATTTGCCAGCATAGTCATTTTATGATTGCCATAGCTGCTCCACTGAAACAGCGGACGGTTTACTATTTCAGCTTCCTCGCGGCGTGCATCAAATGTAATAAGGGGATAACCCGCCAGATCATCGAGCGCATCCGTTGTATTGGCCGTAAAAAACAGGCCTTGCCGGTGATCAGTTCCATTAAAGCCTACAATTGCAGGCATAAATTTTCCATCTGATAAGGTTCCGTTTCGTATTCTCAGATAACTGTTTGGATCGTCACTTACACTAGCGGTGAGTATGTTCTCAGGTGTATCAGGAATTGCCGTCGCCGTAATGTCCAGTGAGGATGAAGGGTTACTGTTGCCTATTCCTACACTACCATCAGTATAATAAATATTGCTACCTGACTGCTTCCACAGTGAATCACCAAGGGTTTTGTCTGCAGTGCCCGCATGCAGGGCATAGGGGACGGAGGCAAGATCCTTTGTTTCAACAATGGTATAGTTGGTGCCACCAGTGGGGTCGCATTCAACCTTGAGCTGATATTCATATGAATGCCAATCCAGTTCTGCAAAAGAAACAGGATCCACTTCACCAATTCTTACATTTACCAGACCATAATCATTTGTTGTTACTAAATGAACTTCTTCAAAATCAGTCATGCCTTTTGTTGGGATAACTATTGAGAATCTGAACCTTACTTCGGTACTGACAACAGGAGAAGAATCTGTGTTCCGTACCACCGCCTGGTAATTAAGTTTCTGTGGGCTTTGAGCAAAAGTTACCTGCACCGCCACAAGAGCGATGAGAAAAAGGGAAATTAAAGTTCTCATGATGATTGATTTTAGGGTATAGTCTGGAAAACCGTATACAATTTATGAAATTTCAGCATAATGAAAGCCTTCGGACAGTAATTATTTGATCAACAACACGATCTATGTGACAATGCAGCTAAAAAAGCTGATTAAGTTCGCAAGTTCGATAGTCAATGTTATATATTTATTCCTGTTTTGCAGCCATCTCCATTACCATCTGCTGCAGCAGGGTGATCTGTGCTTGAAGGTCAGTGACTTCCTGTTCAAGCTCATGGATACGGCTATGGTTGTTTTTAATATTTTCATTTGAATAAAGTACGATCTTCTCATAATTAATACCTTCAGGCCTTCCCTCATCATCATACCATACCAGTTTCACTAAGCCTGCCTGATCAAAATCTTCAGCTATATAACCAATTTCCCATCTGTCAGGATTCT
>CAZGUR010000004.1:0-35959 GCA_964529295.1 uncultured Rikenellaceae bacterium
GATCTTTTTTGACTTATCTCTTTTGTGATTAGTATTGGAGATGAGCCTGCCACGACCAAAAGAGATCTCGTGTGTGGCCAGATGGCGGCCATTAGTGTCTTTGATAATGAGGTCTCCTTGTTGGGCTAGGATGGTCACGTAGGTACCTCGGCCTTTATAAGTGCCTTCCGGAACGGTGTACCAGTTCCTCTTGTAAAGCACTACATTATGTTTGCGTACCGGAAAAACAGGTTCTGGCTCATTAAATGTATAAGGAGGTATCTCCAGCAGATGTTCCTGTTCAAGTGGTAGCTGATCTTTAGGCTTTTCCATGGTAACAGAATGGGGCATGCCGTTGGCTGTCCGGGAGAGCCACTCAAGACACTCCTGGTTCAAAGTCTCTATATCCGAAAAAGGCCGGTTATACAGGAAGTTATACTTTACATACCTTACCACGTTTTCTATTTTACCCTTGCTCTCCGGGTCTGATTTACGGCAAAATACCAGATCAAAAGGCATTGCCTGAACGAAAGACTGGAACACTTCGGTGAGTATTAGATTACCCAGGTTCTCATTGACCAGCAGAACCTTATCCTGATCATAAACAATCTCTTTAGGGATTCCGCCAAAATACTCAAAAGCCTTGATATGGGCATAAACTGTGAGGGCTGAAGTAAATGGAGTAAGAGAGTGGTATACGAACTTGTATCGGCTACGGGAAAGAACCATTGTGAAGAAGTACACTTTGATCCGCTTGCCCTGTCCGTCACGCATGTTGTACTCTCCAAAGTCAACCTGGGCCTGTTTGCCAAAGGCAAGCTCCTCCACAATACTATATTCACGTTGCGTGTCGGGTATCGGAATATTGTACCTCTGACGCACCCACATCACGTAGTTATATACGGTCTTGGGAGTTACCACGGGAAAGTTAGAATAGTGCTCCTTGAGCCAGTCATGCATCTGGGCGGCCTTGGTATCAGGATACTTTTCCAGCTTAATCTTTACAAAACCCTCGAAAGGAGCCAATATCTTCTGCCGTTTCCCCTGGTCTTCAATGAATGCCAGGTACTCTTCTTCGCTCATCTCCAGATACTTCGTTACTGTTCGCCAGTTAAGGCCCAAAAACTCAGAAATCCTCGATTTACTCCAGCCTTCTCGCGACATCTTTTGGATCTGATGGTACATTATCAACTTGTTTAAATTCTCATTCATAGTTCCGGGATTAGTATTATCCCGGTAAAGTTGACTTTTTCATTTTCAAGTGCACTTGAAAATGAAAAAAACTCTGCACCATTGTTACCGAAAACTCTGTATTCTTATTTACCGAAAGTTCTGTAGTGTTATTTACCGATTACAAAATTCCGTAAGATACTAACTTCGTCTCCCTCGTTATTTAATACATCAGGGTAAAACCCATAAAGTAATCTATTCTCTAAACTCTGCTCTGCGTATAAAAAACCGTGATGGTTCTCATATTCTTCCCACGAAATTGGGAATAACTGATATTCCCATTTTCTACCAGTTAAAGGTTCATTGATTTTATTTGACAAATCAAAAGAGGATGAGCCACTTGCAAACAATTGAACGTTTTTAAATCTATCTGTTACTATTTTCATAGTAAGCCCTATTCCCTCAATTCTTTGAGCTTCATCAATGAAGACATACTTATATTTCCCTAAAATCCTTCGAATCTGTTCTGTATTCGGTTCTGTTAATAAAGTTCGTGTTTTAGGGTCATCTCCATCAAGGAGTAGATAATCTTTTGATTCAAGGATCGATTCTATTAGAGTTGTTTTTCCCACTTGTCGTGGACCCATTACAACAATCGCTTTACCTGAATCGATTCGATTCTTTATTCTGTCACTAAGATATCTTGAATACATTGTTTTTCTTGTAAATATAATAACTTTTAATGAACATATTCACCAAAAGATATGTATTTCTGTGAATATGTTCTTTATTTTTAACTTGATACGATATGATACGTTTATATTCGATAAATATCCTAAAATCCTGATTCGTTATGATCTAATTTTAAACGATAACGCTTATGTTAAATGCCCTATAACGATTGTGTATATTAAAGACACCGGAAGACCTGTTAACAATAAAGCGACCGTCAACCAGGCATTAAATTTTACACTATCCGCGCAATGTTTTATTACCGTGTGTTGGCAACAGTTTGAATTTCAGAAACAATATTTAATCAATTATAAGTGTTTTTAGTAAGCGTATTGTTTAAAAAATTGTTCTGTATCCCTTATGTCTTGTAAATCTAAAATCCAACAAACTTCGGCAAGATCTGAGAAATCCAGTCCGCCTGCCGCAATTGCTGAATTATTGTAACGTCCCTCTTTCCCATTATATTCGTTTGATATTTCAATGGCAAGCTGCCATATATCAATCAATTCCGGAATCGCTATTTTATTCTTCAATAGTGTATAATCAGGTGAACGAAATCCCGGTGTTCCATTTCCAGCTACGTTACCATCAGGTATCTTATGATAATCAGCATTTTCCTTTACAAATTGCAGGTTCGCAGGAGCAGTAACTTCTTCATTCCAATCACTATGTTGAACTACATGAATACGCTGCGAAGTAATTACTTCAGGTAAATCAGATTGAATAGCTTTTATTAGACTGGCGGTAAAATCAGATTGGCCTGCATCTGCAATCCAAATATCACCCTGGTTAGCGAGAGTGGCTTTAATAATAACTTTAACCTGTTCAACAGCGTTATTGTAGTTTTCATGTGCATCTGTCCAGTTATCTCCAAAGGCAAGCTGAAATAAAGCGTTTGGTGGAACATATAGCCCTTCCTGAATACCATAAGTACCAGCAACTGCATGATAATGTATATTTGAAAATTCAGGGTCCGACAATAAAGTAGCTGTTGCTGCAACAGAATGAAGGTCATCTACATCAGTTTTACAATCAAATTGTACTAATAATAGGTCTTTTTCTATATTGAAGGTTCCTGCCAGTGGAAAACTCTTATCCGGGGCATTACTTTTAAATACCAGGAAAATAGTCACTATTGCAATAAATATTAATGCTTTATATTTCATTTTTTTATTAATTCGTTATCGTGATTGTATTTTGACCCTTCGTTTTAATAGTAATTATCACCTCTCTCTTTATAATACTCCCTGGATCCTGGACAAGAGGTTTAGTTAAAATTATTAATTTAAATTTCAATTTGTAGTCGTATTGAATTTTTTCATCAGGTCTTGAGCTTTTCTTTAGCCTTGTTCCAGTCCAGGAGCCTGTCTGGGTCTTTCCTTACTTTTTTAATGCGCTCACTTACCAGTTTTTGATGAGCTTGCGGAATCTCATACTCTTTAGGAAGGTTTGTTAATGTTACATCGAGCTCTTTCAGCCTTTTCATAATTTCGTTGTAATCATCGATAGGTAAAATTACAGCAACCTTTTCTCCCAGGTTATTCTCTATATATTGTATTCTTAGGGTTTCCATAAATACTGTGATTAGACAAAGCTTCAATTGCTTAATGTAAAATTACGAAAAATGTTGACAGGCTGCAACAAGATGAATTATTCTCCTGAAATCTAAATGTATCAATAAAGTGAAATTATGACTCAGGTATTATACATTGTTTGGCAATAATAAGGTGGTCCAACAACCTAATATCTATTGCAGAACAGAATAACCTGCATTGCATTATCATGGTCAATAACAGGCATCTAGACAACATAGCTGCCGTCAACCAGGGATGCTTACCAGCTCAGCCTGTCAGGAGAGCTTAACATCACTTTTTGCCCGTGGGAACAATATTATTTCCCTTTTCTATATCATTTGTGTTTTGGTTTTCTTAAATTTATTGTCTTCAAACCAAATATGAAACCAAAACCTTAAAAGTAACGATATGAAAACAAATCTCTTCAAAGCCATTTTATTCCTTGCTTTAGCATTATTTATCTCGTCATGTGCACAGCAGGAGAAAGTGATTATCACCGACGGTGCCGACAGGCTGGCAGCCTGGCAGCAGCACCTTGAAATGGAGCAGCAATCGGATTTTAAAGACCTGGAGTGGCAATTTATCGGACCAATAAATACCAGCGGCCGTATGACAGATGCGGCAGTGTCGCCCGACAGGGATTTTATTCTTACAGCAAGCGCATCAGGCGGTGTATGGAAAAGTACCAATGAAGGCGAGTCATGGAAACCGATATTTGAAAAACAGGTTTCTTCATCAATAGGTGATATTGCTATTGATCCGTCCAATAAAGATGTAATCTGGGTTGGAACAGGCGAATCAAACATATTCAGAAGCTCTCATGCAGGATGCGGCATATATAAATCAGATGACGGGGGCAAAACATTTACCCATATGGGCCTTGAAAACTCCAATACCATTGCCAGGGTTATCGTTCACCCTCAGAATCCGGATATCGTATATGTTGGTGTCTCGGGCAACGAGTGGACGCCAAATAAGGAAAGGGGTTTCTATATGACAACCGACGGTGGAAAAACATGGGAAGCTACACTTCAGGTAGACGAACTGACCGGTGTGATTGATGTGGATATGGATCCTGTCAACCCGGATATCCTCTATGCAGCAACATGGCAGCGGATAAGAAAGAAATGGAATGATCCCAGGACAGAAGCCGATTATGAAGGCTGTTCGATATATAAATCAGTTGACGGTGGACTTACCTGGACTGAAATAGCTGATGGATTGATGGAGCCAAAGTACAGGGGCAGGATAGGTATTGATATTGCATACAGTAATCCGGACATAGTATATGCTTATATCGATGATTATGAGGTTGTTCGCGAACCAAGCGAAGAAGAGAAGAATGATACCTATGGCTTGCCTTCCTGTGGTTTTATCAGGGGAGCACAGTTGTTCCGCTCTGAGAACAAAGGTGAATCATGGGAAAGGGTTAGTCCGCTCGAGAATCCGGTTTTGCAGAGACTGTGTAATACATATGGATGGGTGTTCGGCCAGATAACAGTTGACCCGGCGGATGAGAATACAGTATACCTGCAGGGTGTATCCGTGGGAGTTACAAAGGATGGAGGGAAAACATGGGAGCGCTTTGGTAATCCCGGCGTTGATAATCATGGTATATGGATAGATAAGGATAACAGCCGCTTTATGATCATTACCAATGACCAGGGCATCCATATTACCAAAGATGGCGGGGAGACATGGCTCAGCTCATATGAAAGATTACCTGTTGTGCAGTTCTTCAATGTTAATTATGATATGGCAGAACCGTTCAGGGTCTATGGATCGGTACAGGATCATGGCAGTCGTAGGGGAGAAGTGATACTGGCAAACGGCAGGGATAATATTCCGGCGGTTGAATGGGAGAACGCCCCGGGAGGGGAAGGCAGTCATCATGCAATAGATCCTGCAGATCCGAATATAGTGTACTCAGCAGGTTTCTACGGAACTATCTCAAGATCCGACTATAATAATCCTGATACCATCAGGTGGACCAACAATGAAGGGGAAGAACAGATAATGGTGAGACCTTCCCGCAAGAATATCCTTCCGGAAGTAAGTGAAGGCGACCCGCCACTGAGGGGCCAATGGCTGGCTCCCTTTATTATCTCTCCGCATAATTCAAATACCATATATCACGGAATGCAATACCTTTTTAAATCAACAGATAAAGGAGAAAGCTGGGAAAAGATCAGCCCCGACCTGTCACATAATAACCCGGACCGTATGGGAGATGTTAAGCACCAGGTCTTAAGTTCTGTTTCAGAGTCGCCTCTGAAGCAGGGTTTACTATATGCAGGAACTGATGACGGCAGATTGTGGGTAAGTAAAGATGACGGGGGAGAATGGACTGAAATCGTTGAGGGACTGGCTGCTGACCGCTGGATATCCAGGGTGGTGGCTTCTGCATTCGATGAGGCAACAGTATATGTTACACAGAATGGTAAAAGAGATGACGACTTCAACGTTTACGTATGGAAATCCGAAGACTACGGTGAAACGTGGGAAGATATATCGGGAAATATTCCCCTTGGCACTGTAAATGTTATCAGGGAAGATCCTGTAAACGGGGATATATTATATATTGGCAACGATGTAGGTGTGTATGTTACCAGGGACGGGGGCAGTAACTGGGAAGTTCTGGGCAGCAACCTGCCTTCCTGCTTTGTACATGACATGATTATTCATCCAAGGGACAACATCATTGTAATAGCTACACACGGTCGTGGTATGTATGCCATGGATGCCAATATAATTAATGGAGGTAAATAGCTGATATACAAGCATAAATTAAAGCCACGGAGCATATCGTCTCCGTGGCTTTGTCAAAACCGAGAATATCAAGGCAATAGGATTGTTGACCCTTTCTTTATATATGTGCAGGCCTGGCTTCATAATAGTATTGGTAATGGTATTATCAGTATAGGGCTGTTCCGTAAGTGAAAATGCTCTGTGGCATGAAGAGCTTGTATTGACACGTAAATATGTTGGTAAGCTGCTGGATCATCGCCGCATTGAGGGAGAGGGATTACTTGATGGTAAGTTAAGTTTTTTAACCCAGTCCTTGAAACGAGGCTGATCGTGCAATTTATTTAACTCAGGCATAACGGCAGCCCAGGGTATAAAAGCATGGGCAGGTTTATGGTCCAGCCATTTGTATGCTTCGTCATAATTTCCTAAAGCTGTGTTTAATACAAGCCTCGACCAGGCATTCCAGGGATTTATTTCTTCCTTCTCGAGATCATCAAGAACTTCTTTTGCCTCGTCCATCATTCCTAATTCAGAATAAGCATAGCCAAGCGACCATGTCCATGTCGGGTATATTTCAACAAGTTTTTTAAATGCATCAATTGCTTCATCGTTTTTGCCTGTTGCCAGGTAAGTCATCCCAAGTGTATACCAGGTTGGTGGGTAATCTTTCATAATTTTTTCGCACTCGAATGATGTTTCGATGGCCTTTTCATATTGTCCGTCGAAGCAGTATAATGACCCGAGCCAACCTGTATGCAGAGGATTAAACGGGTCGTATTTTTGTGCCAGGATATGTTCCTCAATTGCACCCTTCATATCGCCAAAGAGATAAAGTGCCCAAGAGTAGTGGTAATGAGCCAGGGCGAGGTTGGGGTTTCTGTCGAGCGCTATTTTAAAATATTTTTCAGCTTTTTCAAAATCCCAGGTATAGTAGAGGTAAACTTCTGCAAGTGCAGCATATAATTCAGTCAGAGTAGAATCTATTCGGAGAGCCGTATTAACTGCAGCTTCGGCCTTTCCCAGGGCATCGCCGGTATCCATCGGGCTATGTGCGATTTCAAGGTAGCCAAGCGCAAGTCCCACATATGCAAATGCTTCTCCCGGATCCAGGGCTACCGCTTCGTGTAGGAGTTTAAGCCCATTTTCCTTGTCTTCTGGTGTATATTTAGTAATCTCGTACATTCCACGCAAATAGGCTTTGTAAGCATCTGGATTTATTTCTTTGGATCGTGGTAAGACAGCAAGGTTCTGAGGAGTAAGCTCCAGATTGATTTTTTGTGATATCTGGCCAGCAATATTGCTGTGAAGTTTCATGATATTTCTGAGATTGCTTTCGTAAGACACTGCCATAACCGGTTTTTCTTGAGGGAATACTTTTATTAGCCTGAGCTGGATGAGGATCGAGTCATTGAAGCTCATTACAGAACCTTCAACAATATAATCGACGTTGATTTCTCTGGCTATATCCGGGATAGATTGTCTGTTAATGTTCATAGCAGCGGCTGTCCGACCTCCAACGACCCTTATCGGTTTAACCTGGCTCAGTTTGCATAATTCAGTGTATAGTGCATCGTGCTGACCTTTTACCAGGTAATCCTGCTCAGTTGTGCCTGTAAGGTTTGTAAATGGAAGAATAGCGAGCGATATTTCTTTATTTCCGGAGTCCTCTGAATCAATATCCGGGTCAGATAATTTACCAATTATACCGGATATGTCTATGCCAGGATCAGATTTACCCGAACCCGGAACAAGAAAAAAGTCACCTGTCATAGATGTCGATACCCATGGAAGTTGAATGCCCCTTGATTCAAGTAATACATGAGCAGTTACTTTTTGGAACATCTGGATGGCCGTAATCCCAGGCTCATTCATATATGCGAGTAATCCTGATGTAAAAAGACCATTATCGCCATCACCATCAGAAGCAGTTTTTCCGGGAGATGTAGCATAGGCAATAAGAGACCCTGCTGGTGCTGACATAGTTGCCAGTCCTCTTCCCCTGGCAGATCTGGTCCATATTTCCTCGAATGGATTGTTCCTGCAGGCATCCAGGATTATCATGTTTACCCTGTTCTTTGCATCTTCCATCTTTCCCAGAACCCTGTCTGCCCTTACGCAGTTAAATTCAATGTCAGACTCTGTAGCAAGTTCAGCATCCACCGGCATCAGGTAATTAAACCCCTTTGCTTGGATGCCATGGCCGGCATAGAAGAAAAGACCAACGTCATAATCTTGAAGCAGGTTCCCAAATTCATCAATTGCCTTTGCAAGTTCTTTCTGTCTGAGATTTTCATATTTTAAAACCTTGAACCCTATTTCAGTAAGGGCTTTTTCCATAGATCTTGCATCATTCTCAGGATTTTTTAGTGAACCCAGGTTATAGTCTCCATTGCCTATAACCAGTGCCAGTCTTTTTTCCTGGGGGAATAGCAGCACCGGTAGTGCAATTAAAAATAAAAGAACTAAGGTCTTTTTCATTTAAGTGGGCTAAGGTTAATATCAAAGTTTGGTTTATTGCAAGTTAAGAAAATTATTAAACTAACAGTTTGAATATCAATAATTCGTATTTTAATAAATCACAAATCAGTGATATCGTTGATGCTTAAGCAGCTGACTGCAGGTCAAACGATAAGAAATCACCGGCGGGCTAATGTAGCGAGTTAGGAAATTATATAATAAGCATGATCCCTTACAACCATTGGCAGGTTTCAATCGTTTAGTTAGGGTATAGAGACGATGAAACTAATATTTTAAATACAAATACATTTATGAAAAGAAAAACAATTATTACAGCAATTTTCGGTCTGGCCGTGATTGGCTTACTGTCATGTGAAAAAGATGACCTGAATAATGCAACTGTTCAACTGGAATTCAATACAGTAACATCTGAGTCAAGCCTGAAAAGTGCTGCCGCCAACAGTATTATGTTTTCAGAAGGCCATATTATCCTGGAAAGCATAGAGTTTGAGACAGAAACAGACACTGATTCAACAGCTGTGGAGTTTGAGATTGAAAGCTATATAACGCTTGATTTTGCTACGGGCGAGACAACCCCTGATCTTTCAGCTATACAGATTGTTCCGGGTTTATACACGGAAATAGAGATTGAGTTTGAACTCTGGGACGGAACAGAACAACCTTCAATTGATCTTACGGGCACATGGACCGATGCTAACGGTGCGGATCATCCGGTGAGATTGTTAATGCCTTTGGGACAGACTTTTTCACTGGAGATAGAAGGTGAATTCACTGTTGAGGAGAACACATCCATGGTGGCACAGGTAACATTTGATCCTAATTCATGGTTCCTTGGTGAAGCCGGTTATCTGCTTTCATCAGCCACAGCTGACGAGGACGGTGTGATTGTTATCAGTCCCGATCATAACTCTAATATCTATGATATTATCAAAGATGCAATAGATAACACAAGTGAGGTAGAGATAGAAATGTAATTTTAGCAGGAAATGCACCTTATCGCCGTGGGTACAGCTTTTAATCTCTCTGCCGGGATTGGTTTCTTGCATATATAACATATACCATAGCCCGGGCTGTCTATCCTTTTAAGCACATCCTGCAGTATAAGCAGGCGTTGTTTTGCTTTACCCAGGGCCTGCTCATTAATGGCCTTGCCCGGGTTGCTTTCCTTGGATGAGAACCAGTCGTTGGCATCAGACTGAACCTCGGCTTCTGTCAGGTCAAGCAGCATTGCAATGGACCTGTTAAGTGTCTGTATCTCCTTTTCAACACGTTCTTTTATCTCTTGCCTGTCTTTTGCCGTCATAATCTGCTGCCCTTTACTAATTGTTTTTTGTAAAAAAATCATATTGAATGAACATGGTGTATCATGATACTGTTATCCCAGTACCAAATTTAATAAAAAATCTATCCTTATCTTTGGAGGAAGGTATTATTTTGCAGGGAGTTAATTAAAATATACCCGGAAGATGGCAGCCCGCAAATGGTTTGTGATTTTTATGTCATTGCAGATTCCGGGTACCATTGCTGGCCTTTATCCTGATGAATTAAATTACGTAAATAATGAGATTTTCTTTTAACAGCTTTGTTTACACGCTTATTATTGACCCTGTACTGTCGGGTGCGCAGTCTGATGTTATCAGCCTGCTGAAACCAGGGCAGAAAGTACTGGATGTTGCATGCGGTACGGGTTCACTCTCCATGGCCATGGCAGGCAGGGTGTCCCATGTGTCGGGTATAGACCTCTCAGAAGAGATGATTGATGTTGCAAGAAGGTCGGCTGGAAGGCGGGGTATACAGAATGTGACATTTAATAATATGGATGCTTCCGACCTTTCTTCTTTCAGGGATAATGAGTTTGATGTGGCCGTAAGCTCTATGGCTGTTCACCAGTTTGAGTCCGGACTGGCACTAGGCATACTTAAAGAAATGAAAAGGATTGCCCCTGTGATCATCATTATGGATTATAATTATCCTGTTCCGCCAGGGATAATACGGCCCGTCATCTATACAATCGAATGGATAGCCGGCGGTGATCATTACAGGAATTTTAGAAAATATAACAGCCTGGGAGGACTGGAATATTTTACCCGGGAATCCGGCCTTGAGATCACATCCGGCAGCTTAAGAGGCAGATCTGCATTCAGGATTATCAGCTGCAAATAAATAAAAAATGAACTTTAATTGATTATTATTTGTTAGTTAGTGAATAACAACTAACTTTACTGCGTAAAATTATTTAAGACAGGAAAAATCCAGGAAAAATGCAAACTGAAAGACAAAAAGAAATAATAGATTCAGCCCTTGAATTAATCAGCATGAAGGGGATACAGGGATTGACGATCAAGAACCTTTCAAAAAGCATAGGCGTTTCAGAACCTGCCATTTACAGGCATTTTGACAGTAAGATTGATATTCTGACTTCAATACTTGATCTGCTCAAAAAGAGCAGCAGCCGCCTGTTTGAGAGTGAAATTGGTTTTAAGGGAACGTCTCTTGAAAAGATCGAACACCTGTTTCAGAACCATTTTTCCACCTTCGTTAAAATACCGTCATTGACATCAGTTTTATTCTCGGAGGAGATATTCAGGAATGAGGTATCGATTACAAAGAAAATATCAGAGATAATAGAGTATAATAACGCTATCCTTGTTTCCATTATATCAGAAGGACAGAGTAATAATGAGATAAGAGAAGATATTGAAGCAAAAGACCTTGCTGTAATGGTAATGGGCACATTGCGCCTTTTTGTCAAAAAATGGCAATTCTCAGACTTTTCCTTTGACCTTGTTGAAGAGGGCAGAAAAATAACATTGATGATAAAAAACTTAATTGAAAAGAAATCCCCAAAACCCGCAAGCAAGGCAAAGTTATTATAAGCGACGCCTGATGTTGTACCCGGGATAATAAATGTCAGTTTACCTGGACAGCAACATTCTTCCATGCATTTATAAACAGAACCGGGAGGAGGAATAAGTTTTTTCCTTTACCATCAGACAGATAGAAAGCAAGTTAAAAAAAAGAGTAAGAAATTATATGTCCTGAAAGTTAGTTAATAATAACAAACACCAATAAAATGAAATTAACAGAAAAGAAATTTAAATACATGTCGTGGCTGGTTATAATACTGGTTCTGGCAGGCAGCGTTTATTTCACTAATATCATAAGGAAGAATGTCCGGATGGAGACCAATCTTGATGAATATATGCCGAAGGACCATCCGGCATTTATTTACAGCGATAAGGCAGAAGAATGGTTTGATATCAACGATGGTATTTTAATCGCTCTTGAAAACGAGAACGGTGTTTTCAATACCGGCACCCTGCAAAAAATCAAGGATATAAGCAAGCAGTTGCAGGATATGGAGGAGTTTGAGGACAATGATGTGATGTCTCTTTACACTGCCGACAATATTACAGGTTCAGAATATGGTATGGAGGTGGAGCCTTTTTATGTGAAAGTCCCGCAGTCTGCGACAAAGCTCAATACAATCCGTGAGAATGTAAGGTCCAACGACATGGTTTACGGACGTATGATCTCGGAAGATGAGACCGTGGCACTGGTCATCGCAGGAATGAACGACAGTACTTTCACAGAAGCCTTTTACCACCGCATTCTGGATTTTGCAGAATCCTTTGAGGGTGATGGTGAAACAGTATATGTTGCCGGACGGCCCATAGTGGAGGGCACCATGGCCCTGCTGGGACCAGCCGATATGAAACGCATGGTTCCCATAGTGCTGGCCGTGATAGCCATTGTTCTGTTCCTGCTTTTACGCAGTGTCAGGGCAACAGCCGCCACCCTGCTCAGTGTGTTTTTTAGTACAATATGGGCATTCGGGCTTATGGCTGCCCTGGGTATCCCCATTTATTCGGTATCAACAATGATACCTGTTATGTTGATAGCCATTGGTGTGGCATATGGGATATATTTCTATAATCACCTTAACCAGTTTTATGCAAAAAATCCCAATGCACGGCGACGGGAAGCAGTGATGCACACCATAAGCATACTGTGGAAGCCTCTGACTATGGCAGCCTTTACGACCATGATAGGATTTATTTCCCTGCTGAGTTCCCAGGTATATCCAATTAAGTATTTCGGTATTTTTACGGCCTTCGGCATCTTTACGGCCCTGGTGCTGGCCATGGTTTTTCTGCCTGCATCAGTAATCCTGGCAGGATACCGTCCCAAAAACAGGAAGAAAAAACAGCCCCTTGTAAACACAAAACTGAATTGTTTTACCGATAAGCTGATAAAGAGAAAAAAAGTTGTTTATGCTGTTGTCGCCCTTATTATACTTATTTCCGGTTTTGGCATTCAGAAGGTATGGATCAATTCCAGCTTCCTTGATAAGTTTGAAAAGGACAGCGATATTGTCAGCACCGATGCTTTTATAAACAGCAAATTCGGAGGTACTTCCACCTTAAATGTTATACTGGAGTCTGAAGATGAGGGTGCATTCAAGCAGCCTGAGAATCTCCGGCTTATTGATGATATGCAGAATGAGACAGAAGAGCTGTCCAGAGTAGGCAATTCCTTTTCACTGGCCGACTATCTTAAGCGTATGAACAGGGTTATGAACGCAGACCGGGAGGAATTTTTTACCATACCGGACAACAGTGACCTTGTAGCACAGTACCTTTTGCTTTACGAGATGTCGGGCGATCCTGAGAATCTTACTAAGGTGACCAATTATAACTATAACCGCAGTAATGTCACTTTCCAGCTCCGTGGTGATGATTCCCGGACTATCAACGAGGCCCTGTCGGTTATAAGATCTTACACAGGTGATTTTGCAGAAAGGGATATAGAGATAAAATTTGCGGGCTCGGGTTATAAAGCACTGGTGTTTACTGACCTGATACTGAAAGGGCAGGTTATGAGCATAATACTGTCACTAGGCATGGTACTCATTTTGCTCACTCTTATGTTCCGCAGTATTAAGGCCGGACTGATAGGTTCAGTTCCTATCCTTATCACTGCCCTGATAAGTTTCGGGGTTATGGGCTTGCTGAATATTCCGCTGAGTACCACAACAGCTTTATTATCCAGTATAGCCATCGGTATAGGGATTGATTATGCCATTCACTTTATGCAGCATTACCGTATGAACCTGTCTGTTAACCCAAAACCCATGGAGGCAATGTATGCTACAATGGGACAAACAGGCAAAGCCATTCTTTTTAATGCCATTGTTGTGATTGCCGGTTTCCTTGTGCTGTTGTTTTCGGTATTCCCGCCTAACCGCACGCTCGGAGCCCTGGTATCCATGAATATGTTTACCAGTCTCCTGGGAACGCTTTCCATAATGATGATATTACTGTATACACGCAAAGTGTTTATCGCGAAAAAGAAAATGCAGGGTAATAAGAACCAGATGATATGATATATGGGAAACAGAAACTGACAGCATGTTGTATATGTAACATGCATAAAAACAAGCATATACTTATAAATATTTTCAGCAAACTAAAAATTTTAAACAGATGAAAAAATTGACTTTATTATTAGTAACAGCTGCATTTATGGTTTCAGGCACACAGAACAGTACCGCCCAGCTAAACGGAAGCCAGATAATGCAAAAAGTGTATGACTTGCCCACGGGTGATGACGTACAGGGAGAACTGACTATGACCCTTATAAACAAGCAGGGTGAAGAAAGAGTGCGTAAACTGAAACAGTATATCAGGAACGAGGGGGATACAGAGAAAAAAATTATGTTTTTTCTTTCCCCGGCTGATGTCAAAGGCACTTCCTTTATGAACTGGAGCTATGATGATGACAGGGATGATGACCAGTGGATATACCTGCCGGCGCTTAAGCGCACCAAGCGAATAAGCAGCAGCAGTAAGGGTGATTACTTTATGGGTTCTGATTTTACCTATGATGACCTGGGCGACCGTCATCCCGACCAGGATAAGCACACCCTTCTGCGTGAGGAAACCGTAGATGGGAAGGAATGTTATGTGATTGAAAGCAAGCCCAAAGATCCGGATTATATGTATTCCAGGACAATCACATGGGTGATGAAAGATAATTTCATTGGCTTGAAACGTGAGTTTTATGATGAGGATGGTGACCTGCTGAAGAATCTCAGTATTAATGAATATGACAAGATTGACGGTTACTGGACTATACTAAAGACCGAAATGAAGAATGTCCAGAGAGATCACAGGACAGTGATGGAATTTCTTGATGTGCAAATAAACCAGGGTGTTCCTGCAAGCAAGTTTACCGAAAGAAGCATGACCATGGGCAGGTAAACGATAAGGATGATCCGGATTATAAAAATTATTAAGACAAGATGATGAAGAGAAAAATAACAGTATTAATATTTGCCCTGTTGTCAGTATACGGTGTGCAGTCCCAGGACAAACTATCCATAAACGGATATGCCAGGAACTATACCGGCTTACTGACCAGGGAACCGAATGAATTTTCAATTATCCAGAATACCCTGGATCTGAATTTTGAAAAACGAACTGATAAAGTGGCTTTTAAGGTAAATACCTATCTGTATCATTATTCAGATAAAAGACTGGATTTTGGCTTAAGGGAAGCTTATGTTGATATGTATTTCAAAAACTTCGATATCCGTGCCGGTAAGCAGCAAATTATCTGGGGTAAGGCAGAGGGTGTATTTATTACCGATATTGTTTCTCCAAAGGACCTGGGAGAATTTCTCCTGCGTGATTTTGACGAGATAAGAACAGGCATAACATCCTTTAAGTTAAATTACTATTCTGGCAGTCATGCCTTTGAAGTTGTATGGGCTCCTGTATTTACACCAACAAAAATGCCTGAGAGCGGATCTATCTGGGCTCCAGAGATGAATTTCCCTGTCAGTCCCGACTGGGATTATTCCACTGCGGATGTTCCCGTCAGGTTTGAGAACAGCGAGATATTTGCGCGCTACTCGATGATGGCTTCGGTATTTGATTTTGAACTTGTGGGAGGACATTTTCTTTACGATGATCCTGCCATGCACCTTACAAAAGAGATTGACCCGCAGACGATGCAATTAACAGGATTGACTGTTCGTCCCGAATATCACCGTGTCAGCATGGGAGGAGGTAGTTTCAGCATACCCCTGGGTGGTTTTGTGCTGCGGGGCGAAGGAGCATATTATACAGGAAGGTATTTCCAGACAGTCGATCCCGCGGTACCCGATGCTGCCATACAGAAAGATAATCTGCATTATATGGCGGGACTGGACTATACCCTCGCTGGTATCAGGTTAAGTGCACAGTTTATCCAGGAATATATTCTTGATTACGAAGAGGGTATTGGTAATGATGAGATGGAAAGCACAATGACATTCCTGGTAAGGAAGGATTTTTTCAGGGAAAAACTATGGCTTGAGCTGTTTACGTACGTAGGCCTGAATCATGAAGATGCCCTGATAAGACCTAAGCTTATATATGATTTTGCCGATGGCTTTGAGATGCAGGCCGGTGCCAACCTTTTTGTTGGTAACAGTGGCCGCTTTGGCCAGTATAATGCCAATGATATGGTCTATATGAAGTTTAAGTACAGCTTCTGAGTACTGAAATTATATTAATTAGAATAAATAATAACACCTTCTTGACTGCCGCTTGCGAGTCGAAGGTGTTATTTAATAGTTATTCTCTCTTTCGGCTGCCAGGCTGTCCCATACCGGAACAATATTTTCAAGGAAAAATTCCTTTTCGGCATGCAGGGCATCCATATCAAGACCAATAAACTGCTGGGCCTTTGATTTAGTTGCTATATCAGGATAAGGCACTGTGCCTGTGAAGCCCTTGTTAATCAGCAGACGGGCAAGCTCTATCCTTCCTTCCTGTACTATACTTATTGCTGTGCCTATTGTACGGCTGATCTCCACAGGTGAGTGGAATGATCCGCCGTGTGATGCCGCGGAATAGTCCCATCGCCACTGTGCATGCCTGATAGCAGTCAGTATATCTTCCATCTCGCTCTCCGTGGCGCCGAGTTCCCAGGCTTTCTTTGCCTCTACATGGGCCCGGACAAGCAAGCGCTCAAGCTGGTCACGGTTTTCTATTATCTGGTCCTGCCGCTGGTATACATTGGCAATAAGCTTATCCGTCTCTTCGCGATGGCAGACCTGGCAGGAGTTGGATACATTGTCGAGGGGACTTCTGATATGATGGTCGGTAAACTTCATGCCTCCCTCTGTCTTGTAGGGCATGTGACAGTCGGCGCAGGCCACCCCCCGGTCGGCATGTATGCCTGTCTTATAAATCTCATAGCCCGGGTGCTGGGCTTTCAGCATGGGTGCTCGGCTTAAGGCGTGGGTCCAGTCGGCAAACTCAATATCATCATAATATTCTTCCATATCCTCTGCCCTGAAACCATTATCCCAGGGGTGGGTCAGGTAATTTCCCTCACCTTTAAAGTAATATTCAACATGGCACTGGGCGCATACCAGTGAACGCATCTCCTGGTGTGATGATTTTGTAACATCTTTACCCAGGCGCTCAAAGGCTTCGATAAGTGCAGGCCGCGTTATGCGCAGGTTCATGGTAACAGGGTCATGGCAGTCGGCACAGCCAATGGGATTAACTATTTGATCACCCCGTGAAGCCCATGAGCCCTCATAGAACTCAGCCACACCAACTTCTGCCATTAACCTGGGTACATCCGGACCCTTGCATGTCCAGCAGGTATTGGGCATTGGTCCTTTATCCGGACTCGTTGGTGCTCCTGTCCGAAGGGTAGTCCTGATATCTTCAATGGCATAGATATGACCGCGTGCCTGGGTATAATCTTTTGAGAAGCCATAGCCTGCCCACAGCACTGCCATACGTGGATCAAGCTCAAGCATGTCTATCATTGCATTGCCGTTATATTTACTTTTAAAGGAAGTATCGGCTGTTTCCAGGAAGGACTGGTACTGGCGGGGAAAATTCTTGCCCCATTCGTCATTGCGCGGTTCAAATTCAGACAGTTCAACCTGCGGAGTATATGCGAACATTGCTTCGGCACGGCGTTCTATAATTGTTGAAGCCAGGAGGCCAAGTAAGAAAACCACTATCACTGTAAGGCCGAAAAGCAGCCATCCCATCCATGGGTTTTTTTCTATTTTTTCTCGTATTGTGGTCATGATATATGTTTGTTTTATCAGTTTCCTGTATATGATCTGAGCCATTCCGGTACCGGGCTTTCCGGAAGCGGTACGCGGGCCCATGGTGTGCTTGTCAGGCTTTTCACCCTTCCGTGCGGTACCTCGCGGTGACAATCCCAGCAGAGGCGCTCCTCGGCCTGCTCATACTGTCTGCTATCCCCTCCCATGTGTTTAAAACCGTGCAGCAGCTGGTCATGACAGCGCAGGCAGTTCTGCTGGACAACATCGATACCGGCATGCCGTATCTGTATCACCTGTGGCTCATTCCTGAGGGTGAAGATAGTGGAATGACGCAGTCCGTCAGCAGCCTTGAAATAGTATTTGTTTATTATATTATTATGTGGCACATGGCAGTCGTTGCAGTGTGTCCACTCACGGTGGGCACTGTGATTCCATGTGGCATACTGTGGTGCCATGATATGGCAGTTGGTGCATGCCGATGGTTTGTCAGAGAGGTATGACCATGCTCGTGATATATAAAAGGTATATAAAAGCAGGCCGGTAAATATCCCCAGCACTGCTATTACCGGCAGTCTCCAGTAGGGAGGAGGTTTAAGCCGTCTGCTTATTGCATTGAACAACTTTGTCATAAAGACATGAAGATAGGTTTTTAAGATGGTATGTACAATATTTTATAAGCGTCCATTTGCTGTGAAAATAGTTTTTCTGCTTGATTTGTACAATATCTTACAACCGTCTATCATGTGGATCTTTTTCATTTTAGGCAACTATTCCCCATATCGCCGCTACCAGCAGAAAGATCATAAAAATCCAGAAAAATCCGCTGAGTGCTATTGCAGCTGCCTCTTCTTCTGTCTCCGGTACCGGTTCCTGTACTCTTCTTGCAGGACGTGGAGGTGCGGCTGCTGCCAGCAGCAGGGCAAATAACAGTATCACAAATATTGTAGGTATCCATGCCACTCCCCATCCAACGGGTCCTATGGGCGTTATCCATGCTTCAGCGGCCAGTCCTGCCAGTATCAGTATAAGCAGAAAGCTCCAGAATGTGCCCCAGGGGCCCCTGTACCTGAAGATATAATAGAACAGAACCCCTATTACTACTGCGAGTGAAATTGTAAGAATGATTTCCAAAATTTCCATGATTCCTAATTTTTGTGGTTAGTACTAGTTCTGTTATACCTGAGAAAATATCATGCCATGGGATCTAATGAAGAAAAAGGACAGTCCCGACACTTATAAACATCAGGATGACAGCGCTGTACTAGGCAGGTGTCAATAATGTTTGTAGCAAAAATTCTACACTGTGAGAAATCACTCTACATACTTGTTAACCGGATGACTGGGTACATTTATGTATGTGTTATTCCTGCTTTCTCAGGCGAGCATGGTTTTCATTTTGCTGCAGTTTTCCACTGCATAGGCATTTTTATTTTTTAAATATATTTTCCCGTATGTTTACTAATCCGGGTACATCTTTATGCATATCTTCCCAGGGGTCCTGTTTTTGGGACAGCCTGCGAAAGATATTTTTTATATTATATTTCCTGGGGCCAAGGTCCTTATCATTCACCTCGTCCCAGCTCAGGGGCACTGCTACCGGCGCTTCATCCAGTGCCCTGGGGGAATACGGCAGAACGGTGGTTTGTCCGTAAGCATTCCTCAGGTAATCAATAAAAACCCTGCTATTTCTTTTATTCTTTTGTGTTTCAGTAGTAAATATTTTTTTATCCTTTTCCACTACTTTCTCTGCTATCTGCCTGGCTATCTCACGTACTTCATCAAAGTCATCTGCACCTTTCAGTGGTATTATCACATGCAGGCCCCTCGATCCTGTTGCCATGGGGAAACAGGGGATATTGCCCTTGTCAAATAATTCTTTAAGGCTAAGTGCCGCTTTCCTCACTTTTTCAAAATCATCATCTGCCGGATCAAGGTCAAAGGCTATACGGTCGGGTTTATTCAGGTCCTGTTTTTTGCTTAACCAGACGTGCAGGGTGAGGCAGGCCTGGTTGCTCAGATATACGATGGTTTCTTCTCTATTACAGTTTACATAATCTTCTTTTGTATTATCCTGTTTGATATCCACTTCAATTGTATCTATCCATTCAGGAAAATATACGGGTACTTTTTTCTGAAAAAATCCTTCTTCCTTAATCCCGTCGGGAAAACGCTGAAGCACCATTGGCCTGTCTTCAGCATATGGCTTTAGCTGCTTCCAAATTTTCCGGTAATAGTCATATACATCTGCTTTTGTTATTCCTGCTTCCGGGAAAAGCTCTTTACCGGGATTTGACAGCACTATTTCCTTATTATTTATGTTTATTTTCTTTTCCTCTCCCATGGTTCTCTATTTAAGCTGATGCTGATAATATTATGCTTTTCCCATTTCATCCTCCATTTCATCCACAGTTTTTCCCGAAAGTATTGATTCGGGCCGCGTGTTGAGGGGATTTCTACGGGCATCAGCTTCCTTATCGTCCATTTTTTTCAGGAGCCAGCGTTTATCATCATTGCCGGTATTTATCAGCACATAACCGCCTTTCAGCTTTTTTCCTTCCAGCGATACCTCGATCTTCCCATCCTTAAAGGATGCGCTCATGGACAATTTCTCCTTATCCTCTCTTATGTTTTTGTATTTACCTCCATCCCATACTATTACACTTCCTGCTCCGTATTCACCCTCAGGGATCACTCCTTCAAAATCCGCATATTCAAGGGGATGGTCTTCAGTAAGCACGGCCAGGCGTTTCTCATCCTTATCTGTTGAGGGACCTTTAGGTACTGCCCAGGATTTGAGCACCCCGTCAATCTCAAGCCTGAAGTCATAATGCAGGTTACTGGCCTTATGTTTTTGAATGACGAATATGTCTTTTTTGTTTTTGGAGCCATCGCCTCCAGGTTCGATGGTTTTACTGAAATCCCTTTTTTCTTTATATTCTTTAAGTTTATCTTTTGATGCCATAGCAAAAAATATTTATTCGTTTTTATTTTTCCGGTCTGTGATTTTGTCTTATCCATCCGGCAATATTATCAGTATCTTCCTTCCGGCATAGTTCGGTTCCTGGTGTTATTGTGGCTGCTGTGCCTGCTGCCACTCCATAGATGACTGCTTCATGGTGACTTTCTGAATTTATCAGTCCGTGCACTATCCCTGCCACCATACTGTCGCCGGCACCAACAGCGGAATCCACTTCAATGACAGGCGACATTATATAGCCTGATGTTTCCCTGTCTGCCCAGAAAGCTCCTTTAGTCCCCAGTGATACAACCACTATTTCAGCATTCTTATCTTCTACCAGTTGCTGTGCAAATTTTTCCATGCGCGCGGCAGTGATCTTTTCATTGCCCATCAGATACTTTATTTCGTTTAAATTGGGTTTCAGAAGAAAAACCCCGGCTTCAATGGCTTTTTTGAGAGGTTCTCCGGAGGTGTCAAGGATAAATTTTGCATTTTTCTCCCTGGCTATGTGTCCTATCTCAGCAAATAAACCATCCTGTACCCCGCCGGGAAGGCTGCCGCTGGCAATAATATAATCAATATCAGGGGCATGTTTATCAATAGCATCAAGCATTTTTTTTGCTTCATCCTGCTGAATTTCAGGACCGGGCATTCCGAACCTGTAATGCTGATGATACGCTTCATCCATTACTACCAGGTTGGTCCTGGTTTCGGCCCTGGTTTCAATAATATGCTGGTTCAGTCCCTCTTTGCCGAGTAATTCTTTCATGCGTTTGCCCGGTGCCCCTCCGGCAAAGTACATTGCTGTTGAGACTGTACCCAGCTTTTTTAAAGCCCGGGCAACATTTATTCCTCCACCACCGGGTTCATACAGTGGCGGCCTGCATCTTATTTTTTTCCATGGCATAACTGTATGAGTCTGGGTACTTTTATCAATAGCCGGATTTGCGGTTACAGTTAATATCTTCATATCAGCAGTTATTTTTTTATCCGCCAAAGCATCAGGAAAATACTGTGCCAATTACAGAAAATGGGAATATGGGCATGTCTGCAGCATGAATAATGTGTGGAAGTGTAGAATAATTGCTACACTATACCCGGGAATGTGGACTAAAAACCTTATAGTACATTCAGGTATTGTAAAATATGTAATTGATTTTTTTGTAATGAAACATCTGTAAAAGATACTATATGAGTAGAAGTTCGCATATCAAAATAATAATATGATTTTTAAAACTACCCGCTATATGAAATATCTGTTGCTGATTTTGTTTTTTTCAGGCCCCATGCTCTGTGCACAGGAGCTTATCCGCATCCCACTTTCAGACGGTGAGATTATCGAGGGCAGGTTAAATATCCCTGCAGGCAGTCAGGTAAAGAAGATAGTTATTGATGTTCCGGGAAGCGGTCCCTGTACTTACCAGAACAGGAGGAAAGTCGGGAGCAGCACAGTGTTCAGTTTCCACGACTATTTCATGAATGAATTTGCCGGTCGGGGAATAGCGTATTTCAGCTATAATACCAGGTACACAGTTCCTGATACCATCCCTCCATATTATGACAGGGTTGACAGGGAGAAGTTCTGTACCTGTACTCCTTCCCAAAAGGTGGAAGACCTTGAGGAGATCATTGATTTTCTGAGACGTGACAGCCGGCTGGAGGCATACAGTTTCATATTGCTTGGCTGGAGCGAAGGGACCATTATAGCCAGCATGGTGGCTGAGCGCAGACGCGTGGCGGTAGATGCAATCTTCCTGGCAGGCACGCCGGCTGATGATGTTTATTCAATAATACTATGGCAACACAGCGGAAAATCATCGATGATAAATATGTGCAGGTTCTTCGATATAAACCGGGATGGTATTATTCAGAAGGACGAATATGTTAATGGGGATCCCAGGGCACGGGCAAGGGTTGGTAATCTGCAATTCACCCGGCTTGATATAAATAATGATACAGTTCTAACTGCAGATGATTACCGCCTTATGCTTAAGCCCAGGCTGGATGATATCCTCTCTGCAATTGAAAGAAATGATGATGCATGGATATGGAACTCGTTTTTTCGCGTTGGCTCTGAATGGATTATAGACCATCGCAGACTGGAACCTAACAGAACCAGGTTATTGAAGCTTGAGCTGCCTGTTTATATTTTTCATGGTGAAGAGGATGCAAATTGCCCTGTCAGTGGAATCCTCGAAATACAGGAGGAAGCAATAAGGCATAAAAAGTCTAACTTGCATTTTTATATATTCCCGGGTAACGACCATAGCCTTGAATTTCTTTCATGGGTGATAAATGATATAATACCGCCCGGTATAGAAAAACTGATTGAGCAGGTGGAAAAGCTGTGACCGGGTTTGGTGACAATAAATGATGAAACAGGCATTAACAGAAGTTTCAGGATATGCAATCACAAAAAAAAGAGTTTATGGATATACTTTCTGCTTACCAGGGGATCCTGCATAAGGTTAACCTGGTTTATTTCCGTAATGCTTCAGACAGGGAAGATAATTTCCAGGAGATAGTGTACCAGTTGTGGAGGTCTTACCCTAAACTGAAGAATAAGGAAAGTATTGGATCATGGATATACGCAGTGTCTATAAATACATCTATTTCAAGGATAAAAAGGGAAAAGCGTCTGGAATACCGGGATGAAGCTCCCGATCTGCCGGACAGTACAGATATTGAAGGTGAAATGGCAAAAAATGAATCCGTGCAATTATTATTAAATGCCATTTCTCATCTTGATGAAATAAACAAATCGGTCATGTTGCTGTACCTTGAGGGAATGAGCTATAAGGAGATAGCGGAGATCATAGGTATTTCGGAGTCAAATGCCGGGGTACGCATTAGCAGGGCCAGGGGCTTATTGAAAAAGGCATTAAAAGAGCAAGGCTATGAAGAATGATGACTTACAAAGGATATGGAAAGATATTGAGCCAGGTACAGCTCAGAGATCCAGAGAGGAACTCGAATTATTGCTGGAAGCAAGGAGCAGGCAGACCCTCAACAGCTATTTGATTATTATTGGTATATCAGTGCTTATCTCTGCCGCTTTACTGGTCTTTCTGACAGTAACATCGCTGAACCGCAGGAATGACCCTGTTTATCTTGTAAATAATATTAGTATCGCTATACTCACACTGGCATCCCTTATTTCCGGATTAGTGGCAGGGCATAAACTGAAAGCCGGCTTCTATGATAAGCCACTTAAGAGTTGGCTGCAGAACAGGATTGATATATTATCAAATTGGTTAACAGGGAGATACAGTAAGATATACCTGATTGTAATACCTGTTCTGAGCATTATGCTTATGCTATCCATTCATGTTTATTTTGAAAACAAAACATTTATGGAGGTGCTTGGAACGGAAGAATCTGTTATAGGGATGATCATCGGACTGCTGATGGGTCTTTTCGTTGCATATTATACTGTGAGAAAAATCCGGAAATATCAATTGCGTAACCTGGAGTTTCTGCGTGATTTGCACAGGCGGCTGGGTAAATTGACCTGAGTTGATGCTTCTGAGCTGTTATATTGGACTGCGAGGGTTATCACAGACGGCCATGACAAATTATGTAAAAATGCAATAGTCTGGGAATTAATGCTTATCTTTGTCAAAATTTTTGATTTGAGAATGGCGCTTTAAACTGTTTTTTTCTTATATATTATTAATAACTCCGCCACTTTTTTTTAAATCCTAAATTTTAGAAAAAATCATAATAACAGGTTTTTGAGTTACTGTATGTTCAGGATGAGGCTAATTTTCTAGCTGGACTTAAACAGCTGAAAAAACCGAAACCGGGATGCAGTTCAACCTGTAGTTATGTGTGTAATTAATTTAAACAAATAACAAAATGAACATTTACGTAGGTAACCTTGATTTTAAGGTAAGCGAAGACGAACTTCAGAGAGTCTTCGAAGAGTATGGAGCAGTTAGTTCCGCAAAAATTATCACTGACAAGTTCAGTGGCAGAAGCAAAGGTTTCGGTTTTGTCGAAATGGATAATGATGATGAAGCCAATGAAGCAATAAAGGACCTCAACGGTTCTGTTATAGAGAACAGGGAAGTTGTTGTTAATGAAGCAAAGCCAAGAAAAACAAGATATTAGGAGATAATATAATGTTTACGGGAAAAGTGAAATGGTATGATGAAACCAAGGGTTTTGGTTTTATTAAATCCGAAAATGGTGAAGATATCTTTGTGCACCGCACAGGTTTACTTGACTCTTATGACCCCATGGAAACTGATCAGGACGTTGTCTTTGAAGTAAAGCAGGGCGATAAAGGACTGGTGGCTTTTGATGTCAAAACCGCTTAAATAAGAAGAGGTATAATTTGAAATTGTTAAAAATAGGGGATCTTAAGATACCCGTTCCGGTAATACAGGGCGGGATGGGTATTGGTATTTCCCTTTCCGGCCTGGCCTCGGCAGTAGCCAATATGGGCGGGGTTGGTGTTATTTCCACGGTGGGGATAGGCTTTCTTAATAAAGACAGGAACCGGAGTCGCCGCGAGAACCATATTGAGGCTGTCCGGCAGGAAATAAGAAAGGCACGCAGGCTTACAGAAGGCGTGCTGGGTGTTAATATCATGTCTGTGATAACGAATTTCTCAGATATGGTAATGACATCAATTGATGAAGGTATTGATATAATATTTGCAGGGGCCGGACTCCCGCTTGATCTGCCAAAATATCTTCAAAAGGGAGTAAAAACAAAGCTTGTCCCCATTGTATCATCAGCTCGTGCAGCTTCAATAATAACCTGGAAGTGGAAGCAGAATTATGATTATCTGCCAGATGCATTTGTTGTGGAAGGGCCCAAGGCCGGAGGTCATCTCGGGTTTAAGGCTGATCAGCTGCAAAGCGTCGGAAACAGTCTTGAGAAGATTATTGCTGATGTTATGGAGGTAGTGGAGGATATAAAGGCGAAGTTTAACAGGGAGATACCGGTAATAGCTGCCGGAGGTATCTACAGTGGCAAAGATATGTTCAGTATAATGAAACGTGGAGCTTCTGCTGTACAGTTGGGTACACGCTTTGTTGCAACTGAAGAATGTGATGCCTCACCGGTATTCAAGGATGCCTTTATAAAGGCAAAGACATCAGATATAAGGATTATTAACAGCCCTGTCGGTATGCCGGGTCGTGCTATCCATAATCAATTTCTGCTTGATGCTGGCGAGGGGAAAAAGAGACCGGCAAGTTGTGGTTTTAACTGTATCAAATCCTGTAATCCCAAAACCACCCGTTACTGCATTGCCGATGCCTTACTTTCGGCTTATAATGGTAAGATGGATGATGGTTTTGCTTTTACGGGTACCAATGCCGGTAAAATTAAAAAGATAACCACAGTAAGTAAAATATTCGATGATCTCAAAAGAGGTTATTTGAAAGCAGAGAAAGACACTTAAAAATTATTAATGCGCCAGCTCGTAATTACAAAACAATTAACTCCCCGTAATGAGGAGTCAATCAACAGGTATTTCAGTGAAATAAGCAATTACCCTATGGTAACTGCCGATGAAGAGGTTGAATTATCTGCTCGTATCAAGAAGGGTGATAATGCTGCTCTTGATAAGCTGGTACTTGCCAATCTGAGGTTTGTAATATCGGTTGCCAAGCAGTATCAGAACCAGGGACTTTCATTACCGGATCTGATAAACGAAGGTAATATTGGCCTAGTCAAGGCTGCACGCCTGTTTGATGCTTCCAGGGGCTTTAAATTTATATCATATGCGGTATGGTGGATCAGGCAGTCCATTGTGCAGGCTATATCTGACCAGACAAGGATAGTGCGACTGCCTCTTAACAGGATAGCTGCCATTAATAAGATAAGGAAGGCCGTACCTCACCTTGAGCAGATGTTTGAGAGAGAACCGACAGATGAGGAAATTGCAGATTTTCTGGATGTGAAGGATGAGAATGTGGAAACAGCCAACCGGATAAAAAGCAGGCAGATATCATTTGATATGCCACTGGGCAGGGATGGTGACAGTGATTTCAGCCTTTATGATACAGTGCAGAATGATTCCATACCTTCACCGGATAACCAGCTGATGAACGAGTCTGTTTTAATAAACATCCGCAGGGCTCTGGCCAAGCTCAATCATCGTGAGGCCTCAATACTCAGTCTTTCCTTCGGGCTTGACAGTAATGCCACCTGGTCACTGCAGGACATAGCAGACAAATATGAGATGTCATCCGAGAGGGTAAGGCAGATAAGAAGTAACGGCCTTTCAAAGCTTAAGAACATGCTTAAGGACAATATGGCCTTCTTCGGCGACTGAGGATGAATGGATTTTTGAAGTAAATAATTAAATAACAGTCTATGGGCAGATCACAGGAAACATATAAAAAGAAAGATGTAAGAAAAAAGAGGGCTAAGAAGAGAAAGGAAAAAGAAGAGAAGAGGATGGCCAAAAAAGATAATGAAAAAAAGGGCGGTCTTGATGACATGATCGCCTATGTCGATGAAAACGGAGTTATCAGCTCCACTCCACCCGATCCCCGTCTGAAGGAAAAGATTGACCCTGAAGATATTGATATTTAATTTCTGCTAACCCGGCCACCGGGATATGTTCCGGTTCATTCCGGTTTTATTATTCAAATACTTATAAGAATCAGTTTTTTACAGGCGACTTTTGTCCTGTGATGCTTTTATTTTTGGTATAAGCAATTATACCGGAAATTGGTGCACACAGTATGTAAAAAATTGTTAAACATAATTTTAGTAAGTGGATTATTACTAACTTACATCTTTAATCAGGAAAATTGATTTGCTTTTATTACAAAACAATTATGTAAATTTTTACCTGTGACCCGAACATGACAACCTGAAAAAAATTAAACCTATGAAAAAAAATCTCAAACTATTCCTGTTAATTACTGGCATACTGTCTGTTATGGCTGTTGGCTGTGTTAGTGACAATAATCCTGAAGCATTGAAAAAAAGCGACTACGAAAGGGCTGAAAAGATGCTGGCTGCTTATACCTCACGGTTTGTATACGGTGCTGATGTGAGACCTCAGTGGATAGATGACAATCATTTCTGGTACCTCAACAGAATTGCTGAGGGTAATGAATTTATACTTGTTGATGCTGAAAGAATGGATCGCTCACCTGCTTTTGACCATGAAAGGCTGGCCGGTTTGCTTTCTGATGAACTGGGAAAGGATATTGAAGCATATGAACTGCCTTTACGTTCCCTTGACTATTCTGATGACCTCCTGTCCTTTTCCTTCAGTGTGGAAGGGGAGGATTTTATTTATAATATCAATGATGGCTCATTGCTTAAAAAGCAAATGGCAGGCTATGATATAAGAAATGCCGTTGTCTCACCTGATAAGAGAAAGGCAGCCTTTATCCGCGATTATAACCTGTGGGTTAAGGATCTTGATACAGGCTGGGAAAGTCAGCTCACCACCGATGGCGTGAAAGACTTTGGGTATGCCACAAATAATGCGGGATGGACACGCAGGGAGTCGCCGGTGCTCCTGTGGTCTCCTGACTCCAGGATGATAGCTACATTTAAACATGATGGCAGGGGAGTGGGTGAGATGCACCTGGCTACTACCAATGTCGGTCATCCAGAGCCTGAAGTATGGAAATACCCCTTGCCCGGAGATAGCCTGATTTTCAGGATCCACAGGCTGGTTATTCATGTGGATAATAGGGAAGTTGTAAGGCTTAAGATGGATCCTGATCCACACAGGTCAACAATAACAGACCATATTGCAACACGCGGAGGGCAGTTTGCTGATGTTGAATGGAGCAGGGACGGATCAATGCTGGCTTTTGTGTCCACTTCCCGCGATCATAAGCACGAGGTTCTGAGGGTGGCGGATCCTTATACTGGAAACGTTAGGGATGTACTGGAAGAAACGGAAGAGACCTTTTTTGAATCAGGGTATAACATGATCAACTGGCATATACTGCCGGCCACCAATGAAGTGATCTGGTATTCACAGAGGGATAACTGGGGACATCTTTATCTTTATGACCTTATCACGGGTGAGTTAAAGAACCGTATCACCGGCGGCGACTGGAAGGTGCTGCAGGTTCTGCATATTGACAGGGAAAACCAGACAGTTTTTTTCACAGGGGCAGGACGTGAGCCCGGTGATCCTTACTTTCAGTACCTCTACAGTGTGAAGACAGACGGGTCTGACTTCAAACTCCATACACCCGACAGTGCAAATCATATTGTGAATATCAGTCCTGAGGGCTCATATTTTGTTGACAGCTATTCAACGCCTGTGGATCCGCCGGTTACAGTTCTTAAAAGCATGGATGGTGAGAATCATCTAGTGTTGGAGGAAGCTGATATAACGGAACTTATTGCCGAAGGCTGGGTGCCCCCAATACCCTTCAGTGTTAAGGCACGTGATAAGGAGACGGACCTGTATGGGCTGATGCATAAGCCATCCGGCTTTGACCCCGGAAAGAAGTACCCGATAGTTAACTATATATATCCGGGACCACAGTCGGGCAGCGTAGGCTCAAGGAGTTTTGCAGCCTCGCGGAGCGACAGGCAGGCTATAGCTGAACTTGGTTTTATCGTTGTGGCTCTCGATGCTATGGGTACTCCAATGCGCTCAAAATCATTTCATGAAACATACTATGGCAATATGGGCGATAATGGATTGCCTGACCAGATAACGGGTATGGAGCAGCTGGCAGAGAGGTATAGCTGGATAGATATTGACAGGGTTGGTATATATGGTAGCTCGGGAGGAGGATTCGCATCCACGGATGCCATACTCCGTTATCCTGATTTCTTTAAGGTGGCTGTAAGCTGTGCAGGCAATCATGATAACAGGAATTACGAGGATGACTGGGGAGAGAAATGGCAGGGCCTGCTGGAAGAGTACCCCGATGGCACAAGCAATTACGATAACCAGGCTAACCAGCTGCTTGCTGGTAATCTGAAGGGGAAGCTGCTGCTTGCACACGGAACCATGGATACAAATGTGCCTTATTACAACACCCTGCTGGTTGTAAATGAACTTATTGCAAATAACAAGGACTTTGATCTCATTCTTTTCCCTAACAGGGGTCATGGATTCAGCAATGAGCCGTATATGATGCGCAGACGCTGGGATTACTTTGTTAAACACCTTAAGGGTGCTGAACCACCAAAGGAGTTTGAATTTTCGGTAAACACTTCAAGGAGGTGAGAGATAAGTATTGACTCAGCTTCTGACAAGATAATCCCTCAAGGCCTTATAGCTGGCGGGTATTTGCAAGGAAGAGCTTTCGGTAGTTGATTCCTTGAAGTGAGCAGGAAGCTTTACCATATTTTTTACAGTTTCAGGCAGTACATCAAGGAATTTAACGGGATGGGCAGTGGCTGTGAAATAACCTGGCAGTCCTGATTGCTTAAGGGCCAAATAGCCGGTAGCGCTATGCGGGTCAAGGATATAAGCTGTGTCATTATAGACCTGTGCTATACAGTCAAGTATCTCTCTGTCATCGAATTCATATGCCCTGATAGTTCTTGTTATATTATTATATGAGCCACCCATATATTCAATCCTTTCAAAGTTTGAGGGATTACCCACATCCATGGCATTGGTGATTGTATGAATTGTCTTATGTGCCCTGAAAATGCCCGTTCTGAGATATCGGGGTACAGCATTATTGCCGCGGTTTGAGGCGGCAATCAAAGCAGAAAGGGGCATACACGATTTATGAGCGAGCATAGCTGCCGCCAGGTTACCATAATTACCGCCTGGCACGGAAACAGCAGGTGTCAGACCACGCTTTTCTTCCATCCATTTGAGCAATCCCCAGTGATAATAGAATGACTGGGGCAGCCATCTGCCGATATTTATTGAATTGGCAGAGGTGAGCCTGATCTTTTTTCTTATCTCATTATCCATAAAAGCTTCTTTGGCCAGTCTCTGGCAGTCGTCAAAGCTGCCCTCAACAGCCAGACTGTGGATATTATCGCCAAGTGAGGCAAACTGTTTTTCCTGGAATTCACTGACTCTTCCCCTGGGGTATAAAACCACCACCTTTGTGTTTTTAACCCTGTGGAATCCGCTCGCCACTGCCCCTCCCGTATCGCCGGAGGTGGCTACAAGTACCGTAATATCCTTATCGTTGCTGTTCAGTTCAGCCATCAGCCTGGCCATAAAACGGGCACCTATATCCTTAAAGGCCAGTGTTGGGCCGTGAAACAGTTCCAGCGCATATATGTCATCCTTTATTGCCCTGAGCGGTATATCAAAGTCAAAAGATGCTGTAATAATTTTCCTGATGGAATCATCATCGAAATCTTCTTCAAGGAAGGGTAAGGCCAGTTGAAAGGCCAGACCGGCAAAACCGGCAGAGGCAAAATCTTTTATTTTTCCCCCGCAGATCTCCGGGTATTCTGCAGGCATAAAGAGTCCACCATCCGGTGCCAGACCCATAAAAACCGCTTCTTTAAGACTGAAAAGCCGCTTTCTGTTCCTGCTGCTTACGAACTTCATAACTCACAAACTCCTTTCCTGCTTATGGGTGATACGAACAGCTCACAGTCATAATTATTATTATTAAAGGCTCTGACCATAGCTCTTCCTGCTTCCTCCGCTGTAGCGCTGTCAGTTGAAAGGGCAAACACCGAGGGTCCTGAGCCGGATATGCTGCAGCCCAGTGCACCGGCATTTTTTGCCGCTTTGCGGACATCATCAAAACCTGGTATCATGTTTTTCCGCCAGGGCTCTGCTATCACATCCACCATGGACCGTCCTATAAGGTCAAAATCACTCATCATCAATCCGGCAATAAGCCCTGCAGCATTACCTGTCTGGGTAATAGTCTTATCCAATGAATTGGATTTTTTCAGAACTGACCTGCCCTCGGATGTTTTTATACATATATCCGGCAATACCACGGAGCAATATAATGAATCAGGAAAGGGTATTTCTATTATATCCAGCGGCCGGTATGACCTGATAATAGTGAAGCCGCCAAGCATACATGGTGCAACATTATCGGCATGACCGGTACCGCTTACAAGTTTTTCGCCCTCCAGTGCATACCTTATCAGTTCTTTTTTTATCAGTGGCTTGCCCAGCAGGCTGTTAAACCCGTATGCTGCAGCTACAGCGCTGGCTGAGCTTGATCCTATGCCGCTTCCGGGCTTTATTTTGGTGATAAAGCTTATATTTACTCCTATATCAATACCAAGTTCTTTCTGGAGGCTTCTTATAACGGGATATATGGCATTATCAGCAGGGTCGGCAGGCAGATCGTAATCCGTTCTGTTCTCAATATGGAAGGCAGAGTCATTTCTGAGTTCCATTTCAATAGTATCACCTGCATTTTCTATTGCAAAGCCCATAATATCAAAACCGCTGCCCACATTTGATACTGTTGCCGGGGCAAAAATTCTGATCTTCTTTCCTGTATTATTCATGGGCATGATTTTTTAAGTTACACACAGGCAGGCTGCTAAGGACTTCATCAAACTGCCTGGTGGTTTCGGGTCAGCGGACCCCGGAAATGCTCTTCTTTTTATTGTAATAATAAGTTTATTCTGCCTCACCAAATTATTAATTTATCAGCGAAAATAATAATTATACGTATTATTCCGGCTCTTTTTTTAAGAAGAAGAATATAATAAACCTGCAAAACATGGGGTTTAACAATTATTAAGTATTTAAGGTTCTTTATCCTAAATCATAATTGCTAAATTTACACTTATTATCAGGGTTTATCATAAAAATTCGTCCAAAGTATAATTAGATATTTATTTCCCATGAAGAAAATTATCCTCCTTCTTATTATTATATGCCTGCCGGCATGGATTATTGCACAGAAATCAGCATTTACCGTTCAGGATGTACTGAATGTAGAATCCTTCAGGGTCTCTGATATAACTGGTAATGGCCGGTTTGTTGCAGGCACTGTCAGCGCCCGCAAGGACCGTCTTAATATTGATCACATACGGTATGGTGATCCCAATTATGTGGCTCCTTATATGGGAGAGGCGATTATTATTGATTCGGAAGAAGGAGGTGTAACCCGTCTTTTTGAAGGCAAAAAAATATTGAAAGGACTGAGCTGGAGTCCGGATGACAACAGTCTTGCATGCCTGGTTTATGAAGATGATGAGATGCGCCTGTATGTTTATGACCGGGCAAAGTCAAAGGCCAGGAGGTTAAAGCTCAAAACCCACCTTGATCTTTCATCCGGTTCATTGCTTGAGTGGACACCTGATGGTGAATACTTAATTATTTCCCTGCGGTCAGCAGAATGGTCTGAAAAGGGTGACTCCCTGTTTAAGGAGGCAACTGCCGGTCCTGTTACGGTATATGATTCAAATAAACCTTTTCTAAAATGGGATAAGATACAGGATCATTCATCACTGGCCATACCTGCAATGGTAGATGTTGGTTCAGGTGCGGTAAAATCTTTACTGCCGGAGGGCAGGTATTCAAACATAAATCTTCCGGAGGAAGGGAATAAGATGGTCTTTGTTGAATACAATCCACTCAAAACAACATACGACAGGAGTGGGGGAACAGAATATGGTTTGTATATGATTGATCTGGATAAGCCTGGAACAGCAGATACACTGGAGGCTGAAACTGAAAAAAGGATCAATATAAGGTGGGATGAGTCAAAGACCAGGTATGCTTACAGTGATTCCGGTTATGTTTTTACCAGGTCGATATTCAAAGACGAAGCAGTGAAAATATCTTCTGACACCACTGCCGTAGTTAAGAACGACACATCTGAGCTTAAGTTCTCCGTGATGCGATGGAGTCCGGATGACAACTATGTGCTGGCCTCTGCGAAAAACGGTTACTGGATGATAGATGCCGGTTCAGGCGGCATGGAGCTTGTTTATGAGTTGCCTGAAGATGAGGAAGAGAGTCCGCGGCTCAGGATAGTGGACTGGAAACCCGACGGCAGTTCATGGTATATGAGCTATTCGGCCCGCGACAGGTGGGAGAGGGGACTTGTGGAATATGATCTTGTAACAAGGCAGTTCACTGATCTGGTAAAAGACTCCAGGCTCTATTCATCATGGGAGATGTCAAAAGACGGCTCGAGGTTATTTTACAATCTCTCGGATGGGGACCGGCCGTCTGATCTGTATGTTGCCGACCCTGACTTCAGTGATACACGTCAGCTGACAGATCTTAATCCCTGGACGGATAACAGAAAAATGACAAGGAGCGAGCTTGTGAAATACCTTGATGCAGACGGCAATGAATTATACGGTATACTCTATTACCCTGTTGATTATGATCCCGGCAAAAAGTACCCTCTTGTATGCGAGATATATGAGGACTTCTTTAATAACGGTTACAGCTATTCCATGAACCTTATAGCCAATGCCGGGTATTTTGGTTTTAAGCCATCGGTAAATCTTATTGAAGGTTATCCGGGTGAGGCCTGGCTCAAAGGTATTACCTCAGGAATAAATAAGCTGATTGAGAAGGGACTGGTGGATAAAGATAAGCTGGGTGTGCACGGTACCAGCTATGGCGGTTATGCTGCATCTCTTCTTATAACACAGACCGACCGCTTTGCCGCGGCCATTAATATATCGGGGAAGGTGAATATTATCAGTTTTCTGGGTGACAGTCCGCGTATTGGTACCCGCAATTATTCGGCCGCTGAGGTTGGCCAGGACCGTATTGGTGAGACACTATGGGATGCCCCCATGAAGTATTTAGCTACTTCGGCTGTTTTATACGCAGACAGGATTGAGACACCACACCTGCTTATGACCGGTGAGGGCGACTGGAATGTGCCGGCACTCAACACCAGGGAGCTGTATTACGCCATGCGTCGACTGGGCAAGGAAGTGGTCTGGGTAAATTATGTCAATGGCGGTCATGGTGCCGGCATGGCAAGCAATGAGGCCGACTTCCACGACCACTGGGAACGCATGATCGACTGGTACCGGACGCATTTCGATAAAGAAGAATAATTTTTAATTCTTAAATCACAAATATTATATATAAGTAAATCAAGTAGTTATCTGATACTGCTTTCAATGGCATTCAGCCTTTCCATGATATACTCTATCTGCTGTTCTTTGATTTGTAATTCTCTTTCCAGTTCCGATATCTTTTTTTGCTGATCCTGTACTGTTTTCAGGGTGAGCATATTAATCTTATGATAATTAACAGCTTCGGCGTCTCCGTTTTTGTTAAACTCCGCCAGCACCGGTGATATTTCAGCAACTTCCTCTGCAATCAGCCCATAATCCTTTATCCCTGGCGTGGCAGTTAATTCATTCCATATGAAACTAACGGGCTTGAGCCGCATGAATACATTTTCTGTGTCGGTGAATGGTACTATTTCACTTTTGTACCTTTTGCTGCTGGTGAGTTTGATAAGTTCACCATTGCTGTCAATATAAACATCAGTGCCGCTACCGGTTGCCATTTCTGTGACCTGCAGTTTTCCGTTTATTTTTAAAACCTGGTTGCCGAGACTGAAAGGTGAAAATGTTCCTTCAACGAGCGGACTTGTTGTAGAATTATTTGCAATTATTAGCCGGTTATTTGCTTCTGTTTCAACCTGACCCGCCTGGTAACCGATATAAACATTACCTGTACCCAGGGTGTTGTTTCTTCCGCTGTACATCCCAATAAAGACATTCTGATTACCTGAAGTAGTTTTTATTCCACTTGACGCACCAATGAAAACATTATCTGAATATGTAGTTGAAGGATTTCCATAGTCCTCATTATTAGCTCCTGCTCTGTCACCAATTATAACATTATCATCTCCGTTATTATCATATGCAGCTCTTCTTCCCAGGTAAACATTTCTTGATCCGCCTTCAGCAAAATCTCCCGCTTCCCCTCCTATTATCGTATTATCAGATCCGGTCTCAAGTGTGCTTGCTGCATCATTGCCAATATATACATTATTACCACCGGTAGAGTTATTTTCGCCTGCGTAACGACCGATTATTACATTCCTGAAGCCGTTATTATCATACCCTGCATTATCGCCAATGATAACACTCCCGAAGGCTGTTGAATTTGAGTATCCGGCATTTACTCCAATGAATACATTTGCATTACTGTCATTATTCTTTCCGGCCCCGGGGCCAATAAGAACGTTGCTGTTACCGGTTTCATTCATCATTCCTGCCTCGTAACCGGCGAAGAAATTATTTGAACCGCTTAACAGGTTAGCTCCTGCCGATGGACCAATGAGGGAGTTTGAAGGAGTCAGGCTTACACCCCATCATCGTCAGTCGACCCTCGTG
>CAZGUR010000005.1:0-892 GCA_964529295.1 uncultured Rikenellaceae bacterium
GAATTGCTCCCTCAGATTGTCTTCTTCGCGTTCTTCCATTACCATCATAATATAACCTCCGGCTGCCGCATCAATAAAGATGGAATTTCCTTCTTTTGTATCTTTCATTCCCTTTGCCAGGAACAGCGGATCCAGCTCAAGGCCCTGTCTTTGCATGTTATTATATATATCTACACCGAAAGCATAGGCCAGCGAGTCGTCCTGTGTCTCAGGCTTCAATTTATCAACTCCTTTATTTGAGCATGCCCCTAAGGTCATGGTAAGTGCTGCAATAATAAACAATACATTAAGTTTCATAGGTTTAATTTTTTTTCTGGTTTATAGAATAGTTTACCGCTTAATAATCTGCGCAAAGATAACATATTCTGAGATGATTAGCTGTTAAAGAAATGTGAAAAATAGTCATTATGTTTTGATGGCTCTTGTAATATGCCGCTTGCCCGGCGGTCCAGGCAGATGTTCCACATCGAAACCAAGCAAGGTCAGGTCTCTTTTTAGCTGTCCACTTGCCGAATATGTTACAAATATTCCCCCCTTGTTAATTAGGGAGCACAGGGGTGACAGCACATCAAAAGTCCATAACTCCGGCTGTTTTTCCGGAGCAAAAGCATCATAATACACAAGATCAACCCTGGTGTTAAGTTCGACATTCCTGAAATCATTTTTTAATTTCAGAAGGCTGAAATTATTACTTATTATACAATATTTTTCCCATTCGCAATCATGAATGAGTTTGAAAAACGATTTTTGCCCTGCGGGAAAATATCGGCTGTAATTCAGTAATTTCAGGATATTTTCAGGCAGGGGGAATTTCTCTGCAGTTATATATTCTACCTTCCTGCCATCCTTAAGTGATTCCTTGAGTGTCAGCAGGGTGTTGAGTCCCGTTCCG
>CAZGUR010000005.1:902-34016 GCA_964529295.1 uncultured Rikenellaceae bacterium
ATTAATGGTTGTTTTATTATACCCTGCTTCAATGAACACATGCATTGATTCCTGCACTGCTCCGTTTACCGAATGGTAATGTTCATTAAGCGTGGGTACATATACAGTGTCCGATCCGTCAGATGTTGTAATTATCTTTAGCATTACAGTATGATATTATCATGCGGAAACAATCCTTACCATAAAACCAGTTTGAAAAATGGAGCTTTCACATAATAAGTAATGTGAAAATGTACTAAATACCTGGAATTATTAAGCCAGGGAAATGATTATATAATTCCGAAAGAAGGAGATAGTATTCTTTCTCCAGTTCAATCACCATATCTTCAGTATCATAATACTCCGACAGCTCAATGAAATATTCAATTACAGAAATTTCTCCCTCCTCAAGGGCCTTATTCAAAAGTGTTTTTGCCTGCCCACCCGGCAGGGAGTTTCTCAGTGTTTCAAGTCCTGATTTAACTGAAAGGTACTCCTTGTATCCGGTCTTAAAATCATTTTCCATAACAGTTATCCTGTTTTCATATTCTGCCCGGTAATGTGATTTTTTTGCTTTTGCCTCTTCAAGCCTGCCCTTATTTTCCCATAAGGGTACGCTCAGGCCCAGTGTCGGACCTGTAAACCGGCTGGCTGCAACTATCTCCGAGGCATATCCGAGTGTCAGTTCCGGAAGTTTATCAGATCTGATAACACTTATATTGCTTTCCGCTATTTCAATATTTTTCCCCGGCAAGCTGAAAGCCGGATGGTTTTCCCTCTTCTCTGCCAGGAGGTTTTCAGGCTCAGGTTCTTCAAACAGGGGATAAGCGGTCGTTTCAACCATGGCGGACTTATCACCGCTTATCATATCAAGGTATGCCTTAACAGACTCCATATCAGCATTATATTCCCTGAGGATGTTTTTCTGGTGTGCAAGCGCCATCCGGGCTTTATTATATTCTATAATGGTTATCTCGCCTTCATTAAGCATCCTGCTGTATGCTTCTTCCCTGGACTGAAGGTGTATCACTCTTTCCGATGAGCTATCAATATGTTTTTGCAGGGCTGTCATCTCTATTACACTGGCGCGGGCGTTTTCCAGCAGCGCCATCACCGTATAGCGGTATTCCATTACAGCCTGCTCATAATCATTTTTTTTCAGTCTTTTTATATTCCTGTAATGGCCTGGAAAATCGAATGACTGGTTTACTGACCATGTTATTTTATTAGCTGTGGTTTCCGGTCTGCCCGGGAAAAATCCCGCCTGAACAGACGGATCCTTTGGGGTGTATCCGGTTTTTGAATATGCTTCCTCCGAGCTTAGCAGCTCTTGTCCTGCTATTATGCCCGGATGGTTCTCCATCACCTCATAAAGGAATTCATTAATACTCTGCGATGAGACATTTAATGAAAGAGAGATTATTGCGAGAGATAATAGTATTTTATTCATTATCAGTTCGTTTTGAATACATTAGAAAATATACTGATGGTATAAGGTATATATTAAGCAGGGTGGATGAGAGCAGTCCGCCAAGTATCACCACAGCCATAGGGCTCTGTATCTCGTTTCCCGGCTTATCGCCTCCTGCAGCGAGCGGTATAAGCGCCAGTGCTGCTGTCAGTGCTGTCATTAATATGGGATTTAACCTGTCGGTCGATCCTGTTATGATCTTTTCTTTCAAATCCAGATTGGTGCCGGCCAGGGCTTCATACCTCGATATCAGCAGAAGGCCGTTACGGGTGGCAATACCGAACAGGGTAATAAATCCAATTATGGTTGGGATACTTATAACGGCGGATGAAAACCATATGGCATAGGAACCCCCGATAAGTGCCAGTGGCAGGTTTAGCAGTACAACGGCTGCCAGCCTGCTGTTCCTGAATTCCTGGTATAGTACCATAAAGACAACAAGTATGGCCAGTAAGGAAGTGACAAGCAATCTTCTCGAGGCACTTGCGGCACTTTCAAACTGACCTCCGTATTCAATGCTGTAATTATCGGGCATAATGATTTTTTCCCCGATAGTCGATTTAATATCCCTTACCACGCTGCCCACATCCCTGCCGGCAGCATTTACGGAGATAACGATTTTTCTCTGTACGTTCTCACGGCTTATAGCATTGGGTCCGGATGAGGATTCAATATCGGCAACGAATGAGAGGGGCACCTTCTGGCCATTGTATGTGTCTATCATGGCATCTCTGATTGCCCCGATATTATTCCTTGCCTCTTCATTATATCTAAGCACCAATGGGAATTTTTTTTCATCCTCAAATACATCAGAAACGGTGCTGCCCCTGAGTGCGGTATTGATAAAGGAAGTGAAGTTATTCACAGGGATGCCATACCTGGCCAGCATATCCCTTTTTGCTGTGATCTTTATCTGCGGGGCTTCTATCTGCTGCTCCACGTTTATATCCGCTACACCTTCGGTTTCCTGTATTTCATCTTTAATGCTATTGGCAATACGGAATAAGAGGTTCAGGTCATTGCCGAATATCTTAACTGCAATATTTGCCCTTGTGCCGGAGAGCATATGATCCATCCTGTGTGTTATGGGTTGCCCCACCTCCACACTTACTCCAGGCAGTTCATTTAGCTTACTTCTCAGTTCTGAGAAAAATTCCTCCCTTGTCTGCCCGCTAAGCTTAAAAGGTACATCAAGCTCGGATACGTTCTCGGCAAAAGAGTGTTCAGCCATTTCCGCCCTGCCCGTTTTTCTTGACAGTGAGCTTATTTCCGGCATCTCCAGCAGCATCTTTTCTGCTTCACGTGCAATCTTTGACGACTCCTCAAGGGATATACCCGGTCTGGCCGTCAGGTTGACCGACAGGGCACCCTCGTTAAAAGGGGGAAGGAAGGTGCTGCCGAAGCTGAAGCTTATGATTATTGCTGAAAGCAACAGAATGACAGCGCTTATCACTACGGTCATATTTCTGTCCAGACTCACAGCCAGGCTTTTCCTGTATATACTCTTCAGGTTTCTTTCCACCCATGATCCCCTGGCTTTTCTGATCAGCCTCTTTTCATTTGTCAGCAGGTAGCTGCAAAGTACCGGTGTTATGGTTAGTGCCACCAGCAGCGAGGCCATAAGTGCAATTATAAATGAAATACCCAGTGGTTTAAGCATTCTGCCCTCCATTCCTTCGAGGAAGAACAGGGGGATAAATGTTATAATGATTATCAGTGTTGCATTGAAGATGGATGGTCTTATCTCGGTCGATGCCTCGTATATGACCCTGAGAAAAGGTATTCTCCGGTCTTTTTCAAGCACTGCATTACTGCGCAGGTGCTTATATACATTCTCCACATCGATTATGGCATCATCAACCAGTGAGCCAATGGCTATGGCCATGCCGCCCAGGCTCATGGTATTGATGGTATAGCCCATAAGCCTGAGTGCTACTATGGAGAACAGCAGTGACAGTGGTATAGCCAGCAGGGAGATCAGCGTGGTGCGTGTGTTAAGAAGGAAAATAAATAATATTATTATTACGAAAATACCGCCTTCGATCAGTGCCCGCATCACATTTCTGACCGAGACATTAATAAAGTCGGCCTGGTTATATATATCACTGTGTATTCTGATATCCCTGCTTGTATTGGCTTCAATATCTTCTATGGTCCGTCGTATTTCACTGCTAAGATTAACAGTATTAATTCCAGGCTGCTTGACAATATTCAGAAGCACTGCGTCCCCTGCATTATATGAACCTTCTCCGATCATTGGGGCCGCACCTGTACTTACCTTTGCAACATCTTTTATTTTTACGGGCAGATCATTATGTGTTTTTATAACCGCATTGCCTATATCCTCAGTATTGCTGGTGCGTGCGATACCCCTGACATGATATATGTTGCCATACTGATTAATAAATCCCCCTGATGAATTACTGTTAAGACTTTTGCATGTTGCCTCCAGCTCGTTCATGCTCACCCCGTAGTATTTCATCCTGTACGGATCGGCCTGTACCTGGTACTCCTTGAATTCGCCGCCTATGGTTGTGACCTGTGCAACACCGGGAATGGACAACAGTCGCGGTCGCAGGTTCCATTCAGCAAAGGTTCTCAGGTCCATCTTGCTGACCGTGTCCGACTCAATGGCCAGTATCATCATCTCTCCCAGCAGTGATGACTGTGGAGCCAGCACCGGCTTGTTAACACCCTGTGGCAATTCAGCACTTACCTGTATAATCCTTTCCGTTATGGTCTGGCGTGCATGGTATATATCCGTTTTCCAGTCGAACTCAACCCATACAATTGAGAATCCCATTGATGAGGCGGATCTTACCCTCCTGATGCCTGTTGATCCGTTCACCGCTGTTTCCAGGGGGAATGTCACCAGCCTTTCCACCTCCTGGGGAGCCATACCCGGTGCTTCGGTCATTATCACCACGGTTGGGGCTGTCAGTTCGGGGAATACATCAATGTCCATATTGGTGCTTATATATGATCCCGACAGTAATAAAACAATGGCTGCAATAAGTATTGTAAGCCTGTTTTTAAGGGAATAGTCTATTATCCTGTTTAGCATGATCTGTGGTTTAATGGTTATGACTGTGTTCTGGTATATCTGATCCCTGCAACATCAGCCTGACCCTGTATGTGCCCTCTGTTACTATTTCATCTCCTTCAGCCAGTCCTTCCAGCACGTGGGTAACATAACCGTCGGTCTTACCGCATTTAATATATCTTTTCTCAAAGCTGTCTTCCTCTGCCCGGAACACATATATCTTCCCGTACTCTTCCATCAGCGCCCCGTTGGGCACCAGCAGGACATCATTTATGGTCTCGCCCTTAAGCCATATATCAGTAAAAGTACCGGGCAGAAGGTCACTGTTAAAATTAAGCCTGAAATAAAGGGGGATATAGTATGAGTCATCTCCCGTGCTTCTTCCGTATGATATTATCTCCCCGTTCAGTTCTTTCGTTGAGTAGACATGAGGGCTGTAAGCTGTTGTGAAGTTAGCCGCTTCTATTTCTTTGATTATTCCAAAGTCGCTGGCCGGGACATCTGCCTTCAGTATCAGCTTATTCTCTGTCATTACCGAGGCAATCCTGTCGCCTGTTCGTACCATCTGCCCTTCCCTTATATAGAGGTCTTTAATATAGCCCCCGGCCGGGGAGGGTACTATACTGCCTGCATCACTTATTGTTCTGGTGAAATTTTCATATTCGGAGCGTAGCTTTTCCCAGGCCAGACTGGCTTCAAGATAATGCTCCCTTGTAATAAGCTTATCCTCAATCAGCCTCTTTGCCCTTTCGAAATTCTCTTCGGCGGCAAGGTACTCTGCTTTTAATTTAAGGTACTGGATATCGCTGTTATTCTCGGTCATGTTTTTACCGGAAACGATAAACAGTTGCTGACCTGTTTTTACTTCTACCCCCGGGTAGAGCAGGTGGGAACTGAAGCTGACTATTCCGGATGTGGATGCCGTGATGATTACCTCATCTTTATTATCTGTAAGCAGCTGCCCGCCTGTTTTATAAACAAAGCTGAAATCAGCAGGCTTAACAGTGGCAGTATGGTATCCATCGCTGACTGCTGTAAGATCATTATGGTCATGCCCGTCTTCTTCAGCGGCTTCACCATGCTGATGGTCAGTTTCTGTTTCATCATGCTGATGCCCGTTTTCTTCCGGGTCGTCGTTATGATTGTGACCTTCTTCCCCGTGATCGTGGATGTGTCCGCTCTCCGTTTCTCCATGGTCGTGTGTATCTTCCCCGTGATCGTGGGAATGATCCGCGGTTTCCTCCCGGTGGTTTTCATGCTCTTGCCCGTTTCCACGATCCTGGGCTGACTCATTGCAGGCAGTCATAAAAACCAGGTAAGCCAGGGCTATAAATATTGTTATTGATCTCATATTTTATATTTTATAATAATCAGGTATATCATCTGCCGGTTCGGCAAATGATTAAAATGGAGAAAAGATGTTTTTAATAATGATCAGGCCAGGGGGGGTGCCCTGAGTGGCATAAGCCTGTAGGCCGGGTTATTTACCCGTATGCATTTTATTTCGGAAATATGCTGGCATAAAACAGGCGGCAATGAGTTCAGATGCAGGCTGGTCTGGTGGATAAAGGTATGATCCTGTGCTGACTTATTTACCAGCTCAGTTGTAAAATGACAGATTAAGGATGAATGCTCATAATCGTCCCCGGCAGATGTAAGGTGATAATGATGCCGGTCATCAATGCTATTATCCTTATCACCTGAGCAATCATGGTGCAGTATATTATGACAGTGCGTATCCCGGTGTTCATTGTGGTTATGTGGTATTATCCCGTGAAGGAATATAACCGCCCATGCCAGGAGCATTATCACTGTCTTTATTTTTATGGCTTTTCTCAGTGCTTTTCTTTTATGTAAAATCGGGAAAATACATATATCGGTATCAAAGATAATATAAATAGTTAAATGTATTAACAGCAGGTTTGTTGATTATTAAAGCAGGAATAATAAATGAGATTCTCGCGTTTTTTTTACTTTTGTCTTTAATCTTAATATATCTTAATAATACAAAATATGGCAACTGACATTAATTTAAAGGCTGCAGATAATATAAGGTTATTATCAATGGCAATGGTTGAAAAGTCTAAATCAGGCCATCCCGGCGGAGCAATGGGAGGAGCTGATTTCATACACATACTTTTTTCGGAATATATGCGCTTTGATCCGGACCGGCCGGACTGGATACATCGCGACAGGTTTTTTCTGGATCCGGGACATATGTCACCAATGCTATATTCTGTTCTGGCTTTATGTAATCTTATGTCAATTGACGATATTCAAAATTTCAGGCAGTGGCAAAGTGCTGCACCGGGTCATCCCGAGGCAAATTTTGATACAGGAGTGGAAAATACATCCGGTCCGCTCGGTCAGGGACACACCAATGCAGTGGGTGCAGCCATTGCTGAAAAGTTTCTGACACAGCGTTTCGGGGACTGGATGAAGCATAAAATATATACTTTTATTTCCGACGGCGGTGTACAGGAGGAGATATCGCAGGGAGCAGGCCGTATAGCCGGTCACCTCGGTCTGGATAACCTTGTGATGTTCTATGACAGTAATGATATACAGCTTTCAACCGAAACAGATGTTGTTACATCTGAAGATACGGCTGCCAAGTACAGGGCCTGGGGCTGGCATGTTATCACCATTGACGGTAATGATCACAAGCAGATAAGGGAAGCCCTCGATTCTGTCCATAATGAAAAAGACAGGCCCAGCCTGATAATCGGAAAAACCATAATGGGTAAAGGACTGCTGGATGATGAAGGCCGTTCATTCGAAGGTAAGAGCTCAACACATGGTCAGCCCGTGAGTAAGGCAGGGGCATCTTTTGAAAAATCAATACTTAACCTGGGTGGGAATGTGGATGATCCCTTTATGGTTTTTGATGAGGTGAAGAAACTGTACGGTGATGTGCTTGACAAAAAAAGGGAAGAGATAAAACTTTTCGGAAATAAAGAGAAGGAATGGACGGAAAAGAATCCCGCCTTAGCGGATAAACTGGAAACTTTCTTTTCCGCTAAGCTGCCGGATATTGATTACGGCAGGATTGAACAGAAAGAAGGAATAGCCACCAGGGCTGCATCCTCGGCTGTCCTTGCTGTCTTTGCGGGAGAGATAGAAAATATGATTGTCTCCTCCGCCGACCTTGCTAATTCAGATAAAACAGATGGCTTCCTGAAGAAAACAAAAGAGTTCAGGAAGGGTGATTTTTCAGGACAGTTTCTGCAGGGTGGGGTGTCAGAGCTGACACTGGCTGCTATAATGAATGGTATGGCACTGCATGGCGGTGTTATCCCTGTGTGTGGTACCTTCTTCGTGTTCTCCGATTATATGAAGCCGGCGGTCAGGCTGGCAGCCCTTATGGGCTTACCTGTAAAATATATATGGAGTCATGATGCTTTCAGGGTGGGGGAGGACGGACCCACACACCAGCCCGTTGAACATGAGGCACAGATAAGGTTAATGGAACAGCTGAAGAACCATGCCGGAAACAGCATGCTGGTATTGCGCCCTGCCGATGCCTGTGAGACAACTGTTTGCTGGCAGATGGCACTTGAGAACACCACTTCTCCCACAGCACTGATACTGTCAAGGCAGAACATCACAGATCTGCCTTCTGCCGGCAGCAGGTATGAGGATGCCCTTGCTGCAGAGAAAGGAGCATACATAGTGAGCGGTAGTGATAAGAATCCCGATGTGGTGCTGCTGGCAAGCGGTTCGGAGGTAAGCACCCTGGTTATGGGTGCCCGGCTGCTGAGGGAACGCGATAAAGTAAAGGTAAGGGTTGTGTCCGTTCCTTCCGAAGGATTGTTTATGCGTCAGGACAGTGAATACAGGAACTCCGTACTGCCTCCGGGCATACCCAGATTTGGCCTGACGGCCGGATTGCCATCAACATTATCGCGCCTGGTAGGTGAAAATGGTGCTGTATGGGGACTTGATCATTTTGGTTACTCAGCACCCTATGATGTGCTGGACGAAAAGCTGGGATATACTGCAGACAATGTGTATGAGCAGGTTAAGGCGATGTTGAAATAAAAGGCTTTTAGTGTCAGTTCCGGAGCATTGCCTCCTTTACTTTCGGGTATAGGCTTTGTACTGATCAGTATATTATTTTATAATAAGCGCTGAAAAGCAATGCTCTGAGAATTATTTTTCTATGCTTAATAATAATGGTGAATTGTTTTACGAAAGGTTTAAAAGTATACCTTTTAAACCGGTAAAATGGCCGTTCTTTTATGGATGGGTGGTGATCTTTGCCGGTATCATTGGTATGATCATGAGTATACCCGGACAGACAATCGGGGTTTCTGTCTTTACCGATCCACTTATCGGCGCACTTCATATTGGCAGGGTTAACCTCAGCATGGCCTATATGATAGGGACTATACTGAGTGGTCTGTGTATACCTTATGCAGGAAGGATGTATGACCGCTACGGTGTAAGGCCTGTGATCATGATTGCCGGTATATTAATGGGACTGACCCTTTTATACCTTTCACGCATAGCCAGGCTGACTATATCCATGTCCTCATTTCTTTCATCTATAGATCCTGCCATAATAGCTTTTGTCCTGGTGACGGCTGGATTCTTTTCACTCAGATTCTTCGGACAGGGTGTCATTACAATGACATCACGCAATATGGTGATGAAATGGTTTGAGAGAAGGCGGGGCTTTGCAAATGCGATAGTGGGTATCACCATATCATTTGGTTTTTCATACTCGCCGCAGCTTATTGATATGCTTATAAAGAACTTCACCTGGCAGGGAGCATGGAATATGCTTGGATTTGTCTCTTTTGTCTTTGTGGTATTTGCGTTTATATTTTTCAGGGATAACCCGGCTATGTACGGACTGGTACCCGATGGCCGGAGAAAGAAGTGGGAAAAGAAAGATGATCCTAACCTGCCACTATTGAAAGAATATACCCTGAAGGAAGCAAGATCCACTTATTCATTCTGGATATTTAATCTGGCACTCTCCTTGCAGGCACTTTATATCACTGCCTTCACTTTTCATGTTGTGTCTGTCTTTGATGTAAACGGGTATGAGCAGGGAGCTGCAATAACAATTTTCCTTCCCATATCCGTTGTGGCTGTTTCATTCCATTTTTTTGGCAGCTGGCTGAGCGACTACCTTAAACTGAAATATTTCCTGATATTGCAGCTCTGTGGTATGCTTATCAGTATGTCAGCCCTTCTTTTTCTTGATGTCTCCCCGCTTATCAGGTGGGTTTTGATCATTGGTAACGGGATAATGCAGGGTATGTTCGGTGTGCTGTCTGCCGTTACCTGGCCAAGATTCTTCGGATTGAAGCACCTCGGAGCAATCTCGGGTTATGTAATGAGCTGGACTGTTATAGGCAGTGCAGTGGGACCCTTTATTTTCAGCCTGTCATACCGTATGACCGGGCAATATAATTATGCTACCGCTATATGCATATTTATTGCGTTTGTTCTGTTAATACTGGGATTCAAAGCCGATAATGTCAACAGGCCCGAACTAAATGACTGAAAAAATTATTTTACCTTAGCAGCTTATTTTAATAATATTTATATGTTCGAAGCTTTATCCTCGATTGATGATATTCGTCTGAATTTCAGTGAAGGCGGACTTCTTTATATGAATATCACCCTGGCAGCAATCATGTTTGGGGTTGCCCTGGAGATAAGGGTTGAAAATTTCAGGAAGTTATTTTTTAATCCGCGCTCAGCCCTGCTTGGTATTATTTCGCAGTTTCTCTTATTGCCAACACTGACATTCGGCCTGGTTATGCTTATTAACCCGCCTGCTTCCATTGCTATGGGAATGATACTTATTGCTGCCTGTCCGGGAGGCAATGTTTCCAATTTTATCTCAGCACTTGCGAAGGCCAATATTGAGTTGTCTGTTAGCCTGACTGCCTTTGCCACCCTGGGAGCTACATTTTTAACACCAATTAATTTTGCTTTCTGGGGCGGTCTTTATGTCAGGTATTATGAGAAAGCAAAGCATTTGAATATACCTATACAAATCGACTTTCTGGCCATGGCCAAAACAGTGTTTATCCTCCTGGGTTTACCTCTTATTGCGGGTATGCTGTTTGCCTATAAGTTTCCGGCTACCACAAAAAAATACCTTAAGCAGGTTAAGATCGTTTCCATATTTTTTTATATGACATTTATTCTAGGGGCGCTATGGGCAAACATGGAATACATACCAGGCTATGTGCTGCCTATTGGTATCATTGTAATGTTGCTGAACATCCAGACTCTCTTCACGGGATACCTGGTTGGGACCATTGGCCGTGTGCCTGTACGTGACAGGCGGACTCTAAGCATTGAAACAGGTATTCAGAACTCAGGCCTGGCCCTGGTTCTTATATTCAATCCAAATCTTTTTGCAGCCAATGGCGGAATGGCTTTTATGGCAGCATGGTGGGGGATATGGCAGATGGCCACAGGAATAGGCCTTGCATCAGTTCTAAGCAGGATCAAAGTGCCTGTACCCGCCTGTGCTCCTGTCCCAAAGAATTGAACCCCTGTCCGCTTGCCATTATGCTTTTATGTGTAGCTGAGTGTGTATGCTTATTTATTTATCTTTGACAAAAACCCTCTCTCAATATGCTGGGATAAATACAAAACCTTCAGATATGTTACATACTTCTTATATAGAACTGAGCAAAAAGGCCCTTAATGCCAATATAAGGTTTCTAAAAACTTTCCTGAAAGAGGGCACACGTTATTCAATGGTTATCAAAGCCAACGCATACGGACATGGTATAGAGGATATTTTGCCCCTGATAGAGGAGTGCGGTGTGGATCATTTTTCAGTATTCAGCGTGGCCGAGGCCATGAGGGCACATAAAATCAAAAAGAGTGAATGTGACCTGATGATCATGGGCTGGATTGACAAAGATGAACTGGAATGGGCTGTTGAGCATGATGTGTCCTTTTATGTGTTTACTCTTGACCGCCTTAAGGCAGCATGCAGCGTTGCGGCCAGAATGAATAAACCAGCCCGCGTTCATCTTGAAATTGAGACAGGAATGCATCGTACAGGCTTTTGCGAAACCGAACTGGAGGATGTTGTCAGGATGCTGGAGGAATCCCGGAGAGATGTTGAGGTGGAAGGTGTATGTACACATTATGCCGGTGCTGAAACCATAAGTAATTATGAGAGGATACAGAAACAGATCAGTACTTTCAACAGGCTCTGCAGCTGGTTGTTTGACAGGGGGATTAAACCCCGGTACCATCATACCGCCTGCTCTGCTGCAGTGCTCAACTTTCCGGAGACAGCCATGGATATGGCCAGGTTAGGTATATCAAGCTATGGCTTCTGGCCAAGCAATGAAACACGTATGACCCACCTTCTGAAAATGGATACCCAGGATGATCCGCTGAAAAGGGTGCTGTCATGGAAAAGCAAGGTGATGAGCGTAAAACATGTGGGCGAAGGGGAATATATAAGCTATGGCAGCTCCTACCTGACAAACAGGCCTGCTACCATTGCCACCGTTCCGGTAGGATACGGATATGGGTTCAGCCGTAACCTGAGCAACCTGGGGCATGTGCTGATACATGAAAGGCGGGTGGCTGTTATAGGCTCTGTAAATATGAATATGGTGATAGTCGATATTACGGATCTGGATAATGTGCAGGAAGGCGATGAGGTGGTGCTGATAGGAACACAGGGAGACCTGACCATTACGGTTAGCTCATTCAGCGATATGAATAACAGTCTTAACTATGAATTGCTGACACGACTGCCAAACCATATTCCGCGTTATGTGGTTGATTAGATGAAGAAAATTATTTAAATATATATTATCATGAAAAAGGCACTATTACTGCTTTCTTTTAGCCTTTTGCTCTTCCCGGATCTGTTTTCACAGAGCATTGGTGATTATTACTCGCTTATAAGAGAGGAAGGGCAGGATCCTGCCTCTTTCATTGAACAAAAGCTTGACAGCTATGACCTGATCATTTTTGATGATGCTCTTCATTCAGCTCTTGAACCTTATGTGTTTGTCTGTGATTACCTGAGGGATAAACCAGGATCAGTTAATTATATTTTTCTTGAAGCAACACACATCAAGGTACAGGCTGATATAGACACCTTTCTTAACAAGCCTGTAAAGGATACAAGCCTCCTGCTTAAGGTTTTCCAGGAAGATTTTACCTATGGCTGGCTTTATGAAACTTATCTGACCCTTTTTTCCACGGTATGGGATATTAACCAGCACCTTCCCCCGGATAATCCGGCAAGCGGTAATAGTTTATGTGGCTTATACAGCGATTACCTGCCAGCTTATGGAAACAGGATTGCTTAGGGACCGTTATGGGTGGAGCTGTGCCTTTGCTTTTTGTTCTGCTTACCGATCCGGACCCTTTGAATACTGGCATTTTCCTGGCAGGCAATCCCTGCCGATAAATGAAATTACCGGGCGGATTATTCAGTAAATAAAAGTGTGGAATTTATGACACATATTTTATGTGCTGTGGGGTACTTATCTACATTTCTGTAAAATACAGGCAGTCCAGGGGTGGAAACCAGTTTGGCACGATATTTCTGCTATGATAAGCAAAATTTAAAATTATTAATTTAAAATAAAGCTTAATTATGGCAAACAAAACAACAAACGCTGTATTGGGATTTTTAGCCGGAGCTACTGCCGGACTGGTTGCCGGTGTTTTATTGGCACCAGATAAAGGTTCCAAAACCAGAGCGAAAATAAAAAAATCTGCTGAACATGCTGGTGATAGTATAAAAGAAGATTTTGATGAGAGGATTGACGGGCTGAAAAGTCATTTCAGCAAGTTCGTCAATGACTTAAATACCCGTTTCGGCGATCTTGAAAAAGAAGTTGAAAGGAAGACAAAGGAAGCTCAGAGAAAAGCAGCAGAAAAAGTCGAAAAAGAGGCGTCAAAAGTAGAAAAAGAAGCTGCCAGGGTAAAAGAGGAACAAGCTGGCAAAGAAAAGGGGAAAACTAAATAGAATATACTAACATCATGAAGGATAAATCTTTGATTGAGAATATGCACGAGCTCAGTGATGTTATTAAAAACTATATTGAAGCGAGGATAGATCTCTGGAAATTGGGTCTTATAGAGAAAATAGCCAGAATAGGTACCTATTTTCTATCCACTATATTTATTTCAATTATTATACTGGTAGCGCTGTTCCTTGTAACACAGGCATTTGTAGGCTGGTATGACGAAGCTTATGGTTCATCTTCCGTGGCTCTGCTGATATCGGCAGGTTTTTATGTAATTTTAGCCGTAATGGTATTCCTGTTCAGAAAGCAACTGCTAACCAACCGGATAGTCAAAAATATAGCTGAAATACTGTTTGATGAGGATGAAAATGATTGAGCCATGAGTAAGACAATACAGAGAAGAAGTATCAAAATCAAGAGTCTTAGTGATCTGAAGCTTGCAAAGGAAATATATAATTATGAAGCAAGGCTTCATGAGCAATCGATTATCTCAGGGCTGAATAATTTTAAGGGACTGGTGATTACTTCTGTTAAAAATACAATTGTATTATATGGACAGAAGGTTTTAATATCATCCTTACAACGTTTATTAAGAGTGTAAACCTTAAACAGGTTTTTATTTTGCCTGACTGCTTGCTGTTCTCACCCGGCTGCTATTTTTCCTATATTTGTGCTTTTATATAATACGAATTTTATGAATTTTGTTTTGCCTGATGGCATAAAAGCGCTGATCTTTGATTTGGACGGTACGCTGGCTGACACCATGCCTCTGCATATGGAAGCGTGGAAAAAGTCATGTAAAAGTTACGGTATGGATATGAGCAGTGAGTTTCTGAGATCATTTACAGGCTCACCGGGTATAAATATCGCACGGGCAATAATAATGGAGTATTCAAAGGAGGGTGTTATAGATCCGCTTGATATTGTTTCCGCTAAAAGGAGATTGTTCAACGATATGCAGCATATGGTGAAAGAGGTTACTCCCGTAGCTGATATTGTGCGTCAGTACCATGGCATTATACCGCTGGCAGTCGGCACCGGTGGCCCCAGGGACACTGTTATGCGTACCCTTGAAGTGATTGATATGGAGGGTTATTTCAGCTATGTTGTTACCGCCGATGATGTTAAGAGCCATAAGCCGGACCCGGAAACCTTTCTTAGGTGTGCAGAACTGCTTGAGGTATCCCCTTCTGATATCATTGTATTCGAGGACGGCGACCTGGGCATCAGGGCTGCAGGGTCGGCAGGAATGCAGGCAGTGGATGTAAGGGGGTGGTACGAATATTCATGGTAGGCATAAAGCAACAGCCCCTGTTTTTTCCTTTGCTATTTTAACCTGAAAGGGCCTTCAATGTACATCTCCTTACTCAAGGCCTGGAAGTCGCGCGAATCAGCTATAACCTCATAATCAACTCCTTCGGTAAGTTTCGGTGTTGCCGGGGCGGATTTTACACCAAGGATATAGTCTATTGTGGCTTTCAGCAGTGGTTCATTCTCATCACCGAAAGGCAATAAATTGGCGTAATCTTCCGATGCCTCAGCATCAGCAGGCAGGCCGTTAACGTAGTCAGAGACACCCTCGGAATTGGTTAGCTTAAGCACAATGGGTTGCATGGCCCATTTATGTGTAGTGACTACATTGCCCTGCGAATCCCTGTCCTTTATTGTCCAGGATCCGACATACTTGCCTGTTGTATTCTGGCCAACCTGCTTTACATCGATATACGGCTCCAGCCCGTTAATTACAAGCTCACTGGCCGATGCGGTGGAGCTGGTTGTTATCACGTAAAGCTCATTGAGTTCCAGACTGGCAATGGGTATAGTTGTTGTTTCACCTGTATCTTCCGCTGTTTTTTTTATATTATCTTCAAAAAAATAAGTAAGTGCATCAGGACCGTAGGCATCTATCCAGCCAGCATTATACTTATCGTTCCATTCTGATATGGTAAATACTTCATCGGTGTTGGTTGTGTATATCATGCTTGCAAGATAGACGGCTGTCTGTATGGAGCCTCCGCCGTTATACCTCAGGTCCAGTATCAGCCTCTGTATACCCTGGCTTTTTAGTTCTTCAATGGTTTCATTCAGGAGGATGTCAAAACTGGATGTGAAAGCATTATATACAAGGTATCCTGTGGGTACTCCCCCAATATCCATTACATCATAATAATGCACCGGGTTTTCCTGTAGAACAATGGTAGTCATAACATCGGTCTCATCCCCAAGATAAATAGTGTTGTTGGAAATGGTAGCCTTTGTCAGATAATAACTATCATTATTGAATAGAAGATCGCGGTAGTTATTCAGGGTAAGCTGTTCTCCATTTACTTCCATAAAGAGATCACCACGTTTCAGTCCCGCCCCTTCTGCAGGTGACCCTGCAAGTACATATCTGATATAGCCGAAAACATCATCTGATCCTGATAATCTTACAAGCCTGAAATCATAGCCCATGGATTTGGAAATACCTGCAAAGGAATTCTCCAGTTCCTCCCAGTCATCAACGATCCATGACCATTTGTCTATTGTACCGTACTGGTAAAGGAGATCATAGAAAAGGCTTTCATAGTCAGTTCCGAATCCATTAAGGTAGTTGTAGTAATCATCTGTTGTGGTAAAATAATCATTATCGAGTTTATCGACTTTATCATACCAGAGGTAAACATCCTTAAGCCCTTCATACACGAACTGGCTTATTCTGTCGGGTGTCTCAACAGCAGGGTCTTCTTCTTCTTCCTTTGGTATATCTTTTTCACATGCACTTATTATTGCCAGTGCAATAAATGTGAGTATTGCTATTTTCAAAAAAAGCTTCATATGTTTAAATATTTTATTTTACTAAAAAGAAAAAACTTTCTTCGCACTGTAGCCGTTTCGCTCTCTTATAAACGTTTTTAATCACTTATTTTGTGAAATTTTGATTAATAGGGTCAATGCCCGTTTCTTTGTATTACAAAACTGTTATTTTAATCAAAACACCAGCAGACAAAAGTACAAAAAATATGCCTGAATCCGACCTTTTCCTTAGGCCTGAAATTATTTTGCATGATTTTTGGGATTGTTTTACCTGTAAATAGTCAAATTTGTGTCATCTTTGTTTATTGTTTTTTTAACCGGACGTGTTATAGTACAACTTTAATAAATGAACATGAAATTAGTCTGGCGGTATCATCAGGGATAATAATAACTCAGCCAGGCAGTCTTATGAGAGAAGCGAATAAAATTTTTGTATATGAAATTGATAAAGATTTTTTCAGTAATAATTATGCTTACAATTATAAGCGGATGTTCTGCAATGCTGAAAAGTGAACATGAACTGTTCCGTATAGAGGATGCTTATTATCAATCGTGGATGGTAAGAGACCTTGAAAAGGGTACGGATGTTTTTGTTGAACTGAAAAAGCTGGATGCGGATATTGAATTCACTTCCCTGGTGTTCAGGGGTGTGGAAGTTGATGTTACTGCCTCTTCAGAAGGTAATAAAACAGTGATAAAGGGAACTGTCAATACAGGTCCTTCACTTATTGAAAATTATGATTATAAAACCGGTGGGCCAGGTGATATTATCAGATACTTTTACAAAGGCAGGGTATATGACTATCCCCTGAAAAATGTCAGGAGGGAAAATACAGAGTTTATTAAGTAAGCTTTTTTGTTTTTTCAGAAGCAGATTGTTCTTACGGGTATGCTGCCGGTATCATCTATATCAAGCATACTGTTTATCAGTCTCAGCTCCCTGAACCTTTTCAATCCGGCAGGGGTGATGTCCTTCTCCTTTATCAGCCCCTTGTCAAGGAGGTACTCTCTTTTTGTACCCCGCAGCAGGTAGCTTGACGGAGTGTACCATATACCCTCATCTCCTCTTACGATGATATTTGAATATGATGTATCGGTAATCCTGCCAGCCTTGATTATAAGGATATCATCACAGCCGTTTTTTTGTTCCAGCAATGAATCTATACCTGACCTGCTCAGATATTTATAGCTATAATCGAGATCACCTGCTTCCACCAGTCTGAGTGTTCTTATCCTTTTTATCTGGTAGGGGAGAAAGTCCAGCTTCCTGATATGATCATCATATTCAATCCTGCATTTGAAAAGACCCTCCATGGCATAGGCCGGTATAATTATTTTATTTTCAAGATCGACGGCCGGACCGGCATTGAACAGATCCTTCCTGGTTTTATTAAAGCGTTTTGAATGATAATCAATATTGAATAAGCGACCATCTTTTACCTTAATTGTTTCAACCAACAGGGACATATATCTTCTTTATTAATTCTTTATACTCCTTTTCAGGATCGCTCATAAAGGTGATACCACCTCCACTTCTATAAACATATCCCGTTTCGTTCTGTTCAATATACCTGATCATAACAGCGCTGTCAATCTCACTGCCTGTGAAAATCCCGAAAATACCGGTATAATAACCCCTTTCCTCAATTTCACTTTCTCTGATTATCTGAAGAGTTTTGTTTTTTGGTGCACCACTTATTGATCCTGCCGGCAACATGGATGTAATTATATCACCTGTTTTGCCCTTCCAGTCAGGCCCGAGTGATCCTGCTATCTCTGAACTAACCTGCAGAAGTTTACCCGAAGGTGTCCCGATGGTGTCAATATACCTGTGTCTTACTACCCTGACATTATCTGCATATATACTCAGGTCATTTCTTATAAGATCTGTAATGGTATTATGTTCTGCTTTTTCCTTTTCATCTGCCAGTATTATCTTTTCAGCGTTTTTTACAGAGGCGTCAATGGTACCTTTCATCGGAAATGATCTTATTGAACCGCTTTTGTCTATTCTTACAAATATTTCGGGCGAGAATACAACAAATCTGTTTCCGTACAGTAATCTGTACCTTGCATGACTCCTATAAAATATATCCCTGAGACTGGCATCTGTTTTTATCCTGGCAGGGAATGTAAGGTTAAGCAGATATGAATTACCATGCTGTATGTTTTTAATTACATTATCAAATGCTTTCTTATATGTTTTGAAGTCAACCGGGTCAATATCCGGTTGTATACTTTCATCAGCAGGGTCTCTTTCCTGTCCGGAATTATCAAAAACGGGAGTACTCATAATAATGTCACCGGGTAACTGATCGAGGGGATGAATTACGGGTTTCCTCATTTCAAAATCAAACATAAAAAAGAAAGGACGGCCTGAGTTACCATAATTATTCATCTGTCCGGTAACATATTTCATTATATTTGATTCCATGAAAGTGCTTCTTATTGATAATCACGATTCATTTACCTACAATATAGCCCATATTGTGCGTGCCTGCAATGTGACAAAATTAGAAATAAAAAAGCCGGATGAGCTGAGAATACCGGCAATTATTGATTTTGATAAGATAATTTTTTCACCTGGACCCGATCTGCCAGCCAGGGGCAGTGTTATGGAGCAGGTGCTTGAGACATACCAGGCAGAGAAAAGCATACTGGGTATTTGCCTTGGCCTGCAGGCTATTGTTTTGTTTTACGGCGGACAGCTTGAGAAACTTGATGAGCTTGTACATGGAATGACAAAGGTGATAAGCCGGACCGGGACGGAATCGTCAGTTTTGAAGGATGTACCTGACAGTTTTATTGCAGGCTTTTATCATTCCTGGGTAGCCAGCAATAATAGGCTGCCAGCATGCCTTGAACTAACCTGCCATTCTGCTGAAGGAAGAGTAATGGGGATAAGGCACAGGGAATTTGATATAGAAGCTGTGCAATTTCATCCTGAGTCGGTAATGACACCCCTGGGTGTTAGAATGATTGAGAACTGGCTGGCTGAATGACAGTGAATCAGAAAGTGATAAATCACTGTTTATTATTTAACATTCTTTATAGTTATCAGCTCCTTTATAATTTCATCGGGAAGTGAAACTTTTTTATATTTGTTTTGCTTCTGAGATGAAACCAATGAGTAAAATAAGGAAATATAAATATTTCATTCTCCTTGTAACGGTACCTCTTCTACTGCTGTTTATTACAAACTCGCTGGTGAACAGGCATAATCATCTCATAAAGGGATATAATTTTTCGCATGCCCATCCTTTTGATAGGCAGGAAAGCGGAAAGCCGCAATATCCAATGCACGGCCATACAGATGCTGAGCTGGTAACACTTGACCTTCTCAGTAATATTGAAGTGCTGGCAGGCTTGATTCTGATTTTTTTATTTATAGCATTGAAAGCCGGTGATATATCGATGCTTTCCGGCAAAGGACTGCCTTCTTACATGGTCATATCACTTTGTTCACCCCGGGCACCTCCTGCCTGCAGTTAATTTAATCTGAGCAGAATATCTGATTTATAATTAACACTATGACTATCAGGCTGTCCGGTAAGTTTATAAGTGAACAAGAATTTTGTATAAAAAACCAACATGAAATATATTTTATTTACCTTTTTGCTGTTATTAGCTTGCGGCCTGATCAGTGCCCACGAAAAGACCAGTATTGATACAACGGAATATAATAAATTACTTCACAGGATAGAAAAGCTTGAGGCAAAGTTTGAGTCAAAGGATAAGGAGGATGAACTGGCCAGCCTGCTGGAAGATGCTGATATGCTGTCAGACAAGCAGAAAGCTGATAGAAGTAATGTATCAAAAAAATTCCATAGCGGAGTTCGTCAACAGCAGGGCCTGAATCCGAATATGAGTGTTCTCGGCGACTTTTTTGCCTCTGTCTCATCGGCGGATGCCGAAAATATATCCGAACCGGGTGATCGCAACCATGGAAGCAATGGCGTGTTTATGAGGAGCCTTGAGATGTCATTTGTTGCAGCTCTCGATCCCTTTGCCAGGGGGAAAGCTTTTCTGGATATAACGGAAGATGGTGTCTCTATTGAAGAGGCATATATGGAAATCCTCAATCTGCCCCTGAATACATCCCTTAAGGCAGGCGTTTTCTTTCCTGAATTCGGACTTTTAAACAGGCATCATACCCACGCCCTGCCACAGTTTGACAGACCCAGGGCCGCAGTTAATTATTTTGGCCTTGACGGCTTCAATGGTATGGGAGGAGCCCTTAACATTATGCTGCCCCCGATATTATTCTCTGATGCCAGCTCATTTGATATATCAGTTATCAATATTAACGATAATATGAGTTATTCATCTGCTAAGAGCGTGAACATAGCCTGGGTGGCACACTGGAAGAATTATTATGATATTTCCGAGGCCAGCTATTTTGAATATACCCTGAGTGGTATTGCCGGCAGGGATGATAATATAGCCCGGACCAATACTTATGTAAGCAGTCTGGGTCTGCATTATAAATGGCAGCCTCCGGGCACTGCAAAATATAAATCCTTTGACTGGATGACGGAACTGTATTATGGTTTCAATGAAACACCTTTTGGGATTGTCCGGAGCAAAGGTTTTTACTCACTGGTCCATCGTAAGATTAATTCAAGGATGTGGGTCGGTGGAAGAGTGGGTTACAGCGAGATGCCCTATGATAACAGCCAGTATGAATGGGATTATACTGTCAATTTTGATTTCTGGCAGAGTGAATTTGTGTTTTACAGGATACAATACCAGTATAATTCCAGGAGCATAGCTTACCTGCCTGAATCAGCAGGGGCCTATCCTTCACATCACTCGCTTGTGTTACAGTTCTCCTGGGCTATGGGTCCGCATAAGCATGAGGCATATTAGGGAGACGGAAAACAATTTAATATATAAAACTAAAGTACCGGAAAATATGAGAAAGCAATTAACAGGGTTTTTGTTATTATTGGCAGTTTCAACTGCAGCGGTGGGTAAAGAACCGTTAAGGGTAGTATGCTCTTTTTCAGACTACGCTTCAATAGCATCTGAGATAGCCAGAGAAAAGGCAATTGTTGAAATGATATCAAATGGTGAATCAGATCCGCATTTTATTCCTCCAAAACCAAGCTATGCCATGATGCTAAATAAGGCCGACATATGGATTACCACGGGGATGGACCTGGAGCAATGGTCTGCCACCCTTATAGATAAAGCCCGTAATAAGGAAATTATGGATGGAGCAAGGGGTTTTGTTGCCGTATCGGATGGTGTGAATATACTTGATAAACCGGAAACAGCAGACCGCAGTGAGGGCGATGTTCATCTTATGGGCAATCCCCATATTAATACCAGTCCGCTTAACTGGAAAATTATAGCAGGCAATATAACCATAGGGCTGATGAAGGTTGATCCTTCCAATGCAGCATTCTATGAGAGTAACCGTGATGATTTTATAGACAGGGTTGACCGTGCACTCTTTGGTGATGAGCTGGTGGATATGTTTGGTGGTGAAACCCTATCCAGGCTGCTTGAAAATAACACACTCTTTACTTTCCTGGAAAGGGAGTACCAGGGAGAGAAGCTGGTAAGCCTTCTTGGTGGGTGGCTAAAAGAAGCACTCCCTTTCAGGGACAGCCGTATAATTGCATACCATAAAAACTGGGCATATTTTTCCAGCATATTCGGATTGGAGATAGGAGGTTTTATTGAGCCCAAGCCGGGCATCCCGCCTTCAGCCAGACATGTGCAGTATATGGTGAACCTGATTAAGGAACAGGATATAAAGATCATGCTGGTGGCAAGCTATTTTGAAAAGAAATCAGCACAGATGATAGAGGAGAAGACAGGGATTAAAGCCGTTTATCTGCCTCTTTTTGTTAATAGTGATATTGGTATTAACAATAATTTTGAGCTGATGGATTACTGGATCAGCCAGATTAAACAGAATATCTGATTATGGGAACACTGGTTTTTCTTGCACCCCCTGTTATTGCCAGTATTCTGCTTGCGGGCATGCTGAGCTTTTTTGGTAATCATATACTGTCGAGGGGTATTATCTTCATTGATATTGCAGTTGCACAGATAGCAGCACTGGGTACTATGATAGGGATACTTCTTGGCTTTGCTGAAAACTCCCTAAATGCCCAGCTGGTATCATATGCATTTACGATTATTGTACTGGGTATATTTTCAGTTATGAAGGTTAAAGAGCAGGTGCTGCCGCAGGAAGCCATTATCGGCATTTTCTATTGTATTGCCCTGGGCATGGCTTTATTGCTCGCTGAAAAGATCCCCGGGGGCTCAAATTTTATAACTAAAACCATTACAGGCAATGTGCTGTGGGTGACATGGAAGACTGTAATAAGCTGTTTGCTGGTTTTTGTGCCTATTATTATTATAAACCTGCTTATAGGTAAGAAAATAAGAGAGATAAGTCAGGGTGAGAACCAGGCTGCCTCCATTGGTCAGACAAGGATTTACGACCTTGTTTTCTATATTACTTTTGGTATTGTGATAGTTAAAGCTGTTCCCGTAATGGGCATCTTCCTGGTTTTTATTCTTCTCATAGGCCCGGCATCGATAAGCAGGATATTTATCAGCTCATGGAGGAGAAGGATAATATGGAGCTGGATTATAGGATCAGCCGGTTCACTGGCAGGGATATATATATCCTATGCACTCAATATCTCCAATGGTCCGGCCATTGTGAGCCTGATAGGTATAAGTGTATATCTCGCAGCTTTCGCAAAATTATTGCATAAAAAGAGAGGAGAAGGTATTCTCAGAACAAATTAATAAGGAAACTGATGTTATCTATTGAATTTATAATGCTCCCTTTTATCGGATGCCTGCTGATAGTGCTGATAAACGTGTATTTTGGCATTCATGTGATTAAAAGGGAAATAATCTTTATTGATATAGCCCTGGCTTCAATTGCTGCTCTGGGTTCAGCGGTGGGACTGGTAATTTTTGATGCTTCACATGTTGAGCACCTCCATGAGAGTGAGGGCTTACTGCCCTATGTTTTTTCTCTTGGCTTCATATCAATTGCTTCTTTTGCTTTCACCCTTTTAAGACACAGGACAATATCCATTCCACTTGAGGCTATAATAGGTGTTGCATATGCCGTTGCCACAACCCTTACGGTTATTATACTCGATAAAGGGGCAGGTGGTGATGTGCATGTTCATGATATGCTTGTAGGCAGTATCCTCTGGGTATCGGATTCACAACTTATAAGGCTCGGTATTATTGTTTTTATTGTTGGTGTTTTTCATATTGTATACAGGAAGAAATTTATGAGACTGACCGATTCATTCCATAATAAGGAAGATAATATACCAGGGCATAAGCTATGGGACTTCCTTTTCTACTTCTCTTTCGGTCTGGTGGTGGTTGAGGCAGTAAATATAGCCGGAATACTTACGGTTTTTGCATTTCTGATACTCCCCGCATCCCTGTCTGTTATACTGACAGGTAACTGGACCACCAAGCTGATAGTGGGCTGGCTTGCAGGTTCAGCAGCATCCTTTGGCGGTTTGTTATTATCCCTGAAGCTTGATGTTCCCAGTGCACCGGTTATTATCACACTGCTGGGACTGATACTGGTACTGGGCTACCTTCTATATAAGCTTGCAACAAGAGGTAAAACATTTGAAGGGATCTGATCCGGTAAGGATACTTGAATTATTTACATTCTTAGAAGACAAATAAAAATAGAAACATCTTCCTGTGATGAAAGATGTTCCCTTGCTTCCTGTGTGTTGTTTATCTGACAGCTATATCTTCAGAAAAGGTTATAGCTTAGTTTAAGATGGAAGGTTATTCCCGGCTCCAGCCTGGTGAAGAACTGGTCCGTGGGGTTAAACGACCTGAATACTGACTCTTTCTCATCGTTCAGCAGGTTATCAATCTTAATGCTGACCTTCGTCCTCTGGTCCTTACCGAGATTTTTACTTGCGGTTAAGTTAAGGTTATGAAAAGGAAGCATATAAATATCAGGCCTGTCAGCTATACCCACATACTGCAGTGTCATGCCCTGTACATTATAATACAGTCCGGCCTCAAAGCCTTTCCCGAAACCATTCTCACCACCGTTATACGAGATACCGGCATTGACAATATAAGGTGCCTGTCCGGCCATTACCCTATTATTTTCTATTGTCTGTCCTGTACGCGCATTTTCAATGCGCGAGAGATATTCCGTGGCGCTCAGCTCTATCTGTGACCGTGTTACGGATACGTTCGAAATAAAACCGAAGTTTGCAAGGGATTCAGCTATAATTCCCATATCCTGTCGCAACTCAAACTCAACTCCCAGCACCTCACCGTCACCTACGTTCCTGGGCTGGAAGGCCCCTGTCTGGGTTGCATACTGCACTATCTCAATAGGGTCATTGAATTTTTTATAGAAGCCGCTGACTGACACCATCTGTCCAAGTCCGTGATACAGTTCCCACCTCAGGTCAAAATTATGTATATAGGAGCTGCTAAGGTTCCCGTCCCAGTATTCCAGTCCCGACACATTATCTGCATCACGGAACATGCCTCCTATAAAGGTGCGCCCGCTTATGGGGTCGGCTATCTCGGCGAAAGACATCTCTTTGAAGGATGGCCTGGCCGTGGTTCTTGCGTATGCAACACGCAGGTTCTGTTTTTCAGCCAGGGCATACACGAAATTGATGGAAGGGAAAAGGTCAAGGTTATCCATTACCTTATCGTTATCCAGGACGTTTGTGCCCAGCTGATCCTGGCCAGTATAATACTGCCTGTAATTCTCAACCCTCAGACCGATAATGGCTTTCAGGTTATTGAAAGGTATCAGCTCGGTTGAGGCATAAGCTGCGGCATTATTGACCACGGCATTGAACTTATTGGGATTATTCGGAATAAAATGTGCTTCGTAGGTCGTTCCGCTGCCTGTTTGTGTGCCGTTAAGCGGCCACAGGTTTTCGGGTGCAAACAGTTCATCCGGGTTCCCTGTAAGAGGTACATTGCGTACGTTCAGTGCATATTTCCGTATCACAAAATCACGTTCCTTATATGTATAGGCGCCTCCGAAATTAAGCTTTGCTTCCTCGCCCCTGAAACTGAATCCTTTCGTTATATGAAGCACCCCGGAGAGGTTTATCTCCGAAAGGTTTCTCCATATCCTCTCAGGGAAACCGACCTCTGTGTTTATGCCGTATGTATCATTTTCGTTAAGGTACCTGACAAAGCGTGCATCAGGGTCGCTGATAGAGGATAATGTGGGTGACAGTTTCCAGACAATATCCCAGTCAGAGCCAGCGAATGTATGTTTGCCATCAATAAGGACGTTGGTGAGTGATCGCTGGTTATACTCCAGGTTATGCTGGTATGCGCTGAAGTTGGAACCCTGGTCTGAGCCTTCGTAATCAAAAATACCTGCCTTTGATACACCATTTTGCATATGTATCAGGTTTATTCGGTATTTGGATTTCATAGTTTTTACAGCAAAGCCTGCCAGACTGCTCAGAAGCACACTGTTTGACCCATAGTCTCCTATCTGGAACTCACGCACTTCCATATCCGTGATATCCGGATCAGATGAAAGACCATAGCGGCCATACTCAGCATTCCTGTAATAATCTGTATTATTTTTATATGAGAATCCGAAGTTATATCCAATTGTAACATTTTTCAAAGGCACCTGGTTGCCAAAAGAGGCCCCGAAGTTATAATCCATAAGGTTTTGTTGCCTGATGGCAGCCATGGTGGGATTAAACCCATCCAGTATCTGCCTGAATCTTGTACCGGCCTCACCATCGGGATCGGATAATGCATCAATGAAAAACGGAATATCTTCAGTTGCCGGAATAGCACGTGTTCCGTCATCAAAACCCAGGAAGTCGGTCTTGCCACCCTGGTATGTCAGGTAATCACTATTGAAATGATAATCAGGGTTATATGCTGTACCGAAAAAGATATTGCCCTTTTTCTCCTCAGGGAAATCCTTGATGGAGATATCAATTACACCGCCGGTAAAATCGGCCGGCATATCAGCCCGGAATGATTTATAAACCATTATATTATCAATAATGCTGGTAGGGAATATATCCAGTTGCATGGTATTCCTGTCTGGATCCAGTCCGGGTATATCAACCCCGTTAAGGATAGTCTTGGTATACCTGTCGCCCAGACCCCGCACATACACATATTTGCCTCCTTCAACTGATACGCCGGTCACCCTCTTCATTGATGCTGCGGCATTGGAATCACCCATCTTCTTAAAATTAGCCGAGGAAATACCGTCCATCACTGATGCAGATTTCATCTTTATGGCCATCAGTGCATTTTCATTGTTCCTGCTCATCTTTGCCGTAACGGTAACTTCTGATAATTCCACCGTTGATGACTCCATCATAAGGTTATCAAGGAGTGTGACTTCACCATCCTTTACTGTTACCTTATCGACAGTATGAGATTCGTACCCGACAAATGACAGGTGCAGCTTATAATTGCCCGGGGCAATTTTTATGTTGAATTTTCCGTCGAGGTCAGTAAATGTTCCGGTAGTTGTACCTTCAACAGCCACGGTCACCATAATCATTGCCTCGCCGTTAGAGCCGTCATAAACAGAACCTCTGATAATACCATCCTGTGCATTCAGCCCGCTGAAAAACATGATAAAGAAGAATGCAACTATTATTCTGAGAAAGTTCATTATTATAATTTTTTATTTTATTGGTTTTTAATATCAAAACCCGCAGCGAAAAAATCGCTGCGAGTCCTGATGTAATATTAGTATCCTGTTTAGAAATCATTTGTTGCTCCTGACACTGCAGCCCATGACCAGCCCTGGAAGACTGATGCGTCTGCGCCAACAGTGTTGGCACCTGCGGCAACTGCTGTAGCATGTACATGTGTGCCGTTCTTGAAGATTGTCTGTAAGTCTACACCATCAGCAGGAGTAATCTCCATGTTGCTGAAAGTGAGTATTCCATCGGCAAAGTTATCCAGACTCGCATCTCCGCTGAGTGATAAATCTCCTCTGCCGCCGCTTGCAGCAGGGTCTCCGAAACCAAAGAAATATATATTTTCAAGAGATGCCCTGGCACCATCCCTGAAATCTCCCAGTTCAGAATCAGTGCTGTTACCCCTGACAGAACCGTTTCTTATGGTATGAGCATCAAGGTATGTTCCTTCAGGACCGTCGATTTCAAAGGCGTGATCAGTTTCATTACCACAAATAATTAGGAAATTATCCAGTGTTCCGGCCCATGACTGATCGGTATCAACAGCATCATCACTAACATTCCATATAATTGCATTAGTGACATTCACTGTTCCTCCAAACCATTCTATGCCGTCATCCTGGTTTGCAATAACTTCCACGTTTTCAATTGTTGTGCCTGATCCTACACCACCAAGGGTGAGACCGTTTATCTCATTGCCTTCTCCTATGTTGGCACCACCGTGACGTATGGATATATACCTTATCACACCTGAATTATCATCCTCTTCTGTGCCTCCGTACAGCCCGTTCGGGTCAGAGGGGGGAATGCCTTCAATCTGCATAGCCGGGGCATCAGCTGAGATTGGTGCTTTACCCAGGATAAGTAAGCCTCCCCACAGGCCGTCGAGAGTGGGTTCAATGTTGGGACTCTCAATCTCACCGGGAAGTATATGGTCAGCTACCGAGGTGAAAATGATAGGAGAAGAGTCTGTGCCCTCAGCCATAAGCATGCCTCCGCGTGCTATAAGGAGTGCTGTGGCATTTGATCCTGATCCTTCGCGGCCTTTGACAATTACACCGGGCTCAATGGTAAGCGTTACACCGTCAAGCACTGCAATGCGGCCTTCCAGTATATATACTTTTCCTGTTTCCCATGTTGTGTCTGTGTCAATATTATCAGTGACAGATACCGTGGAAACGTCCTTTATGTCAAGTACTGCAGTGGCAATACCGTTTTTTCCGTTCTCATCGCTCACTGTCAGTTCCACTGAGCCTGCACCTGTTTCCCTGCCAGCTGTAAATGTAACAACCACATCACCTGAGGTGGCACCTGCCGATGGTTCAGTTTTTACTTCAGCTGAACCCTTGCCGGCTGAAACTGATGATGAAGCATAACCACCTTCAGCTTCTATGGTGAATGTGAGGTCAACAGATTTAATTACTTCAACGTCTGTGCTGGCGGGCGCTGTCAGTTCGGGTGCACCTTCCTCGTATACGCTTATTACAGCTGTTGCATCTGCTGCCTGGTCCTTTGAGTCAAAGATATTGAGTGTTACTGACCCTGCACCGGCTGCATTGCCTGCTGTGAATGTAACTATAATGTTGCCTGATGTTTCACCGTCTGTTCCGTCTGTTGCAACAGTAGCGCTGCCGTTTGTGGCCGTTACTGAAGATGACTTGAATCCACCTTCCGCTGTATAGCTGAATGTAAGGTCGACGGCAGTGGATGTTTCTACTGTTTCACTTGCAGGAGCTGTGAGTACCGGAGGAGCATATTCCTTTTCGCATCCTGTAAATACTGCCAGTATGGCTGCAAGCGTAATAAAGAGAATCTTTTTCATACTTTTGTGTGTGTTTTTAATTATTTGATAATTGGTTATTATTAACATATTCACACCGCAAAAGTAGATGCTGATTATATCATTACCGTTAATGAATAATTAATGTTCTGTTACAAAAAGGCTACAGAAAGTAACCGTTTTGTAATAATACTTCTAAGTAGCTCTTGTCTTGGTGTTTTGAGTGTACAGAAGATTAAGTCTGAAGGCCCGAAAGCCTGGTCTGTTATGATGCAGGGTGCAATCCGCTCCTCATGGTGTAAGGACATCTGAATGGTTTCAGAAAGTGTACCCTCAGAACGACCCTGTAAAATTCCGGCTTTGTTTTCTAAGGTTCTCCCATGCCTGGTTATATAGAGTTTCATGATTATGAAGCTTAAATTACGGCAGGTAAAGAAATGAAATCTGGTAATAATAAATAATGATATTATGCATAATTGACAGCAAACTAAAGCTTATTCTTAGCTGAAGACTGTCATATGTATTTATATTCTACATTTTAGCTTCAGAGGATCCTGAGCAAAGGTATTGAACCCGGCTGCCGGTCATAATAGTCGCTTTATTGCTAATATTAACTTAGCAATTTTTCAATCATTGAAAGCAGGATGTCTTTCTTGACCGGTTTTGAAATATATTCATTACATCCTGCATTTATTGCTTTATCCCTGTCTCCCTTAAGTGCATATGCCGTTTGTGCAATAATTACCACCTCCTTGTTGAATTCTCTTATCATGCGCGTAGCATCATAACCATCCATCACGGGCATTTTAATATCCATTAAAACCACATCGATATTTTTATTAGTTCTGAGGAACTCAACGGCTTCCTTCCCTGTGGACACGGAATAAAGATTATTGTATTTATCAGCGAGCATATTTTGCAGTACCATCAAGCTTGTTACATCATCTTCAGCAACCAGGATATTAAGTTTTTTCATATTAAAGTCCATAGTCTCTTTCATTTCCGTAAGATTATCAGGAAGCGTATAATTTTCATCTTTTCCTAAAGGAAGTGTGAAGTAAAAAACTGATCCTTTTTTTTCCACAGAATTCAGCCAGATCTTACCACCAAGCATTTCCACATAAGCCTTGCTTATTGACAAACCCAGTCCTGAACCTTCGAACACTTCCTTGTCAAATATATCTGCCTGGACAAAACGCTCAAAAATTGCCTCCTGGCGGTTTGAAGGTATACCGATACCTGTATCACTTACATAGAACTCCAGCCAATGTTCACATATCTTTAAGCCAAATTCTATTATGCCTTCTTTTGTATATTTTACAGCATTCTTAAGCAGATTGGTTAATATTGATTCGAAAAAGGAGCGATCAGTTTGGATAATAAGCTCATGAGGTGTTTTCTCCCTTTTAAATATCAACTCAAGGCCCTTTTTATTTGCTTCAGCCTTAAAGAAATTATTCAGGTTCTCCATTTCCCTGACTACATCTATTTTCTCAAGTACAGGTTCTAAGAGACCTGTTTCAATCCTGGAAATGTCCATCAGGTTATTCACCGTATTTAACATGCGCTTACCGCTGCTCTGTATTATACTGACATACTCTTGTTGCTGTTCTCCGTCGAGTGCCGGATCACTCAGCAGTTCCGCAAAGCCCAGGATGCCATTCATAGGCGTTCGTATCTCATGGCTCATATTGGCCAGGAAAGCAGATTTAAGGTGGTCACTTTCTTCTGCCTTTTCCTTGGCAACGATCAACTCTTTCTCCACAAGGTTACGTCTCTGAATATCCTTTTCCAGACTTTGTGTCTTTTCTCTTACTTTATCCTCAAGAACCTCATTTGCCTTTTCAACTTTCAGCCTTTCCTGTCCCAGAAGGTACCTGTAATAAAAGTCTCTCCTCAGGTAAAATTCCAGTGTGTATCCGCCAAACATACCCAGTATATTGGCACTGGCCAGGAAGAAAATATTGATATAAGCAACCCTGGTGTCTACTCCTGGGAACACGAGGATAGAAATGACATAAGAAATAAAAATCAACCAGCCAGACAGGTTAGCATAGACGAAGCGCAGCCTTATAAGCATATAACAGTAAAATAGGACAAGCATGGCACCCGGATAATAGTGGTTCCTTCCGAGTTCAGGCGTAATAACGGTCATAACAACTATTCCAACCCCTGCGATTAAGGTTGCTATTACTGCTCCCAGTTGCCACCATTTATGAAAGTTTTTTGTGAATGAAAGAATAAATACCAGGAGGATAACCGGGCATACTATCAGAAAGCGAACAATGAAGAGTTGTGTTTTTACCTCAGGCATTACCATAAGGTCTAATAATGCAAAAGCTGAATAATAAACCATACCCAGAAAAAAAGAGATGCGCAATAATGTGATTGATGATTTAAAGTAATCCTCCTGAAATTTCTTTTCCAGGTCTCCCTTGAATGCCAGAGTGATAACATTTAATTCAATCGGAGGCCTGTTCCGCTTTTCTTTTGGAAAATATTTTATTAGTGATTTAAATACAGCTTTCATAGTTCAGTGAGACTATATATAAAATGCCTGTATGACAAATTCTGTCACATCCGGATCCTGGGTTTAGAATTAAACCACAATATAGTGTTTTGCAGGCTGGCTTACAAGCAGTAATAAGCATGGTTTGTACGATTGTTGGTGCAGGTTTTCTTGTGGCCGACACAGCCTCGGCGAAGGCGGTCGATTTGCGCCAGTAATACACAGCGTTTCATAAGTTAAGAAGAATTATTTAAACGCTTTCAGCTGGAAAAAATTGACGGAGGTGTTCGGCGACCTGCCGAACAGCCCCGTCGCACTGTTATCATTGATGGCCAGGGCATCCTGCCTGGACCATTATTCAATTATTTAACAGATAATCTACTGCAACATATTCAGCAAGTGCAATTCCTTTTGATACATCCGTGTGTTTGTAGTATATCCTTATTAAAGGGTCATATATTATATCTCCTGGCCCCCATTCCATATGCCATACTGAACCTGTAAATTCAAGGTGATCCTGTATCTGGTTCCTGGTAACAGGGTCATCAATTATCCCAAGCAGCATTGTTTGATATTCCCGGGCTCTTGTAATAAAATCCCTGCCCCATCCGCTGTCTACAATAATATCCCTGCCAGTTCCTTCATGATCGAGTTTTTTAAGATTCTCCAGCGATACATTTTCTTGATTGACAGAAATTAAAAGATCATCCAGCATTTCGTCAATCATTGTCTGAAGATAAGCGGCAGATGAATTAATTGTGCGTATTGTTTCCATGTCAGGCTCATCACCGTCAGAGACCATTCTTATAATTTCGGCTGTTCTCTCCCGGGTTTCATCTATCCTTGTCTGGTTAAGTATGGCCTCATCCCTGTATGCCTCAAGAGCATCTTTAGTGAGTCTGACATTAAACATCAGAACTGTTATTGCCACTCCGACCAGCAGCATAATTATATAAGCCAGGCTGATTCTTTTTTTCTTCACCTTCTGAAAGGCATTGACTATATAAAGCGGTACAAACCCGATAATCAGTATGGCCAGCCCTATATTTGTGACAGTCCCGGCTGCCGGCCAGTGTTGTATCTTAAAGACAGCACCGATTAGTAGAACCGCAATGGTGATATATCCTGTAATCGGATAAATGATATTCTTTTTTTCAGGCTGTTCACGATAGGTAACAATGAAGTACAGGGGCAAGAATCCCAGTATGATAACAAGGAGGCCCAAAGTCAGTTCAATACCTGCACCGGGCCAATGCATATATTTGGATACCGCTCCGAATAATAGTATTACGGCTGCAGCGAGCCCAAGAAAGTAAGTTAGCTTTTTCATTTTTTGATGTTTTTTATTTAAAAGTATTAAGGTCTGGTGCTGTATTTCTGGAAGGCGGTTTTCGCCTATGGAGTTTATGGCTTCCCTGTATGATTTCTTAAAGGAATTGCCTTCCTCCATTTTTTCTTCAACCATACAGCACAGATGATCAACGATATCATCAATTAATGGCTCATATGTTAAGCCTCGATTGATAATATCCTTTCTGATAACATCGATATTAGTATCAACTATATCAGCAGGCATATCAGGCGGGAGTTGGTTTGAGTATATAGGTCATTGTGTTAACAAAGTCAAAAAACTCATCAACCTTTTGTTCTGTCCACGTCCTTCCCACCTCTGTCAGTGAATAATACTTACGGACCCGTTTGCCGATATACTCGATATCAACTTTTATATGTCCGTCAGACTCCAGCTTATGTAAAACCGGGTAGAGTGCACCGAATGTCAGCATTATTTTACCTTCTGAAAGCTCTTCTACTTTCCTTGTAATCTCATAGCCATACATCCGCCTGTTATTGGCCA
>CAZGUR010000006.1:0-31758 GCA_964529295.1 uncultured Rikenellaceae bacterium
GTATCATACATCAGATGAAAAAGGCAAGACCCGGTAAAACATTTATACCTGCTCCATCAATGGATTCAACATGCGGATGCAGTGAGTGTAATTTCATGAAGCTTATTACCATGGAGAAAATCTACCTTGCTCTTAAGCATGAAAAACCGGAAATAATTATAGATAAAGATATGATAGAAAGAGCTGGTAAACCAATAAAGAAAATGCTTGAAATATCTGATCGTTTAGGACTGTAATCTATGGGCAGAAATATTTTAATAACATTTATTATTTTTCTTATGCCTTTTGTTATCCGGGGACAGGATAAACAACTGGAAGACGGCTATCATGTTTTTAAATACCCGAACGGTAATATTTCCAGTGAGGGTTATATAAGGGATGGCAAGCCTGATGGTTACTGGAAGAGTTATTATGTTACCGGGGTGGTGAAATCAGAAGGAAGAAGACGAAATCATTTACTTGACAGCATCTGGGTCTTTTACAGCCAGACAGGTGATACCCTGGAAAAAATTGATTACCTCTACGGTAAAAAAAGCGGTTATTATCTTAAATATAAGAAAGACAGGAGTCATGGCCTGTATGTATGGTCGCGTGAACTTTATGCAGCGGATAAAAGGCAGGGAACGGCTTACAGGTATTACCCGGATGGAAAGGTGAAGCTTACAATACCTTATATTGAGGGTAAAAAGCAGGGATTGTCAAGGGAATATGATGAGGATGGAAATATTATTACACTTTATGAGTATAATAACGATTTCCTGGTAAGCAGGGAAAGGATAAACAGGAAGGATGCCGATGATGTGCGACAGGGTGACTGGAAGGAGTTTTATGAAAACGGCAATATTAAAAAAGAGATGGAATACAGGGATGGCAGGCTGCATGGTTATTACAGGGAATATAATGAGAAGGGTGTTCTTATATTGGCCATGTTGTATGATGAGGGGATGCTGGTTGAAGAAGGAACAGATAATGATCCGGAAATAGATATCCGCAACAGGTATGACAGTGATGGCAACCTTCTGTTCAGCGGTCCTTTCAGGATGGGTTTACCCATTGGTATACACAGGGAGTATAACAGTGATGGCACAGTTAAATCATCTGTAATATATAATGATGAGGGAACCAAAGTGTCGGAGGGTATAGTGACGGAAGACGGAAGGAGAAACGGGAAATGGAAAAATTATTATTATGATGGAAGTATAAAGGAAGAGGGAGAATACAGTAATAACAGCCGTACAGGCAACTGGACTTTTTATGATAGTGAGGGTAATGTCGTTCAGGCTGGTCAATACAGGAATGGGAGACCTGAAGGATTATGGCAGTGGTATTATCCGGGGGGATCATTATTAAGGGAAGAGGAATATTACCAGGGCAAAAGAGATGGTGATTTTACAGAATATTCGCGTGAAGGGGAGATAATAAGCAAGGGTCGGTATCTTGATGGCGAAAGGAACGGGAGCTGGGTGATAACCGTTGGTGATCACAGGGAGGAAGGAGATTATATAATAGGACTGAGGGAAGGATGGTGGATATATTATGATGATGAGGGAAATACATTGTACAGGGGTAAATATGTGCAGGATAATCCTGACGGACACCATTTTTATTATTATGATAACGGCAGGATAAAGGAACAGCAGTATTATGATATGGGGCTGAGGCATCGTACCTGGAAGAAATACAATGAAGAAGGAATGCTTGAAATGACCGTTACTTATAAAGATGATATTGAAGTGAGGATAAACGGAGTGAAAGTAAACCTGCCCGAAAGGGACGTTAAAATAATTAAATAAGCCAGCCTGATGGGAGAAGAATTCAGTGTGAGAAAAGAATCTGTCAATCCTGTTGACCAGGAGATGGAACAGAAACTCAGGCCCCTGGTCTTTCAGGATTTTAAGGGACAGGCAAGGATAGTTGAAAACCTGAAGGTATTTGTTACAGCCGCCAGCCAGAGAAAAGAGGCTCTTGATCATGTGCTGCTGCATGGTCCACCCGGATTGGGAAAAACAACACTTGCCAGTATTATAGCCAACGAACTGGATGTAGGTATGAAAATCAGTTCCGGACCGGTACTGGATAAGCCGGGTGATCTGGCCGGACTGTTAACCGGACTGGAAGAAGGTGATGTGTTATTTATTGATGAGATACACAGGCTGAGTCCCGTGGTTGAAGAATACCTGTATTCGGCGATGGAGGATTATCATATTGATATAATGATAGATAAGGGACCCAGTGCCAGGTCAGTACAGCTTAATCTCAACCCTTTTACACTGATAGGCGCAACAACACGGTCCGGCTTGCTTACCAGTCCGCTAAGGGCAAGGTTTGGTATAAAAATGCATCTTGAGTATTATGATTCGCAGATATTGTGCGGTATAATTAAACGGTCGGCAGGAATACTGAGAGTTGATATACGTGATAATGCTGCCGATGAGATAGCATGCAGAAGCAGGGGTACACCCCGGATTGCCAATGCACTGCTCAGGAGGGTGCGCGATTTTGCGCAGGTAAAAGGAGACGGCAGGATAAACCTTGATATTACAAAGTATTCACTGGAAGCACTTAATATTGACAGTCACGGTCTGGATGAAATGGATAATAAAATACTAAGTGTTATAATGGATAAATTCAGCGGTGGACCGGTAGGACTTAATACTATCTCCACGGCCGTGGGAGAAGATAGCGGTACGATTGAAGAGGTGTATGAACCATTCCTTATAAAAGAAGGCTATATAAAAAGGACCCCGAGAGGAAGGGAAGTGACTGAGCTGGCATATAAGCACCTTGGAAAAATTACGCCGGGAGAGAGCAGATTATTATTTTAATTTTGTATTGTTTAGCTTAATAATTATCTTTAATAACTTTTTTACAAAGGGGAAACTGTTTTAAATTATTGATGATCAGTAAAATAAAAAAATATAGAAAATGAAAGTTTTATTGAAAAGACTGGGAATATTTGTTGTGCTTGCTGGTGTCGGGGTCCTGGCATATTCAGAATTTAAAGAACTTGAAAACAATACACTGCTGATATGGAGCGGCGTATTGGTGGTTGTGGGTTTAATGCTTTATATATTGGTTAATTCTATTATGCAGGAATGATAAAAGAAAAAAAAGAAAACGGTTTTGCTGTCAGCTGAATACGTTACTTATTTTCTTAAGGGCCTTTTGATCAATAATTTTTATCTTCCTGCCGTTTAACTGTATTATATTATCTGATTTGAATTCACTGAGCAGACGGATAACCGATTCTGTGGCGGTACCAACAATATTAGACAGCTCTTCCCTGGTAAGTGATATCTGAAGGTAACTTTCGTTATCAAGGCCAAAATCATCGATAAGTATAAGTAAGACTTCCGCCAGCCTTTCCCTCACCGTTTTCTGTGCTATATCAGTGATATATTCATTGGCCTCTCCCAGCTCATGGCATGTTAGCTTCATAACTTCCATAGAGAAAAGCGGGTTTTTGTTTACAAAATCAGTGAGTATATGTGCAGGGATAAAACAAACCCTTGCATCTTCTATTACCTTTGCTGATGTGCATGCCGGCTCATTACTTAATACCGAACGATAAGCAATGATGTCTCCTGGTTGGGCAAAGCGAATAATCTGTTCCTTACCGTCAATGCCTGTTTTAAACACTTTTATTATGCCTTTGTTAATACAATAGAATCCGCTTATCCGGCTGTTTTCTGTATAAAGGACTGTTCCTCTTTTGTATTGCCTGAAATCTTTTTCGAAATTAATAATATCAATTTCGTCCTTTGAGAGGTGTCTGAATACAGCATTGTTGCTTACCGGACAATTATCGCAAAAAGGTATGTTAATATCTTTCTGTTTCATCTTATTGGTATATAAACACAAAGATGCTAATAAGGTTTGATATTATATATTAGTTTTGTAAAAATTTTAACTATATATGTTAAGGAAATGGAAGAAACTGTAAAACTAAGCCTGGAAGAAGATCTCTCTTTTAATATTGAGGTTAACGGGCTTAATATGAAAATAGATACAGCCGAAGAATTCGGGGGCAAAGAGCGAGGACCTAAACCCAAAAGCCTTATGCTGGTTGCCCTTGGTGGTTGTACAGGAATGGATGTGGCATCAATACTGAAAAAGATGAAAGTGCCTTTTGAAGAATTTGAAGTAATGGTGAGTGGCACCCTGTCAGATGGTCATCCCAGGCACTGGACAAAGATGCATATTGTTTATGCCTTAAAGGGTAAGGATATTGACAGGAAGAAAGTGGAGAAGGCTGTATCCCTTTCACAGGAACAATATTGTGGCGTTACCTATAACTACAAAGCCTCAATGGAGATAACTCACGAAATCATTATTGAGGAATAAGATCTGAATATCCTCAGAAAGCAGATCTGAACTGCTGCAGAAAGCGTATATCGTTTTCAAAATAGAGCCTCAGGTCGTTTACCTGGTATTTTAGCATGGCCGCCCTTTCAATACCCATACCAAAAGCAAAGCCGGTGTATTTAACACTGTCTATGCCACAATAATCAAGGACGGCGGGGTCAACCATACCACAACCCAGTATTTCAAGCCAGCCAGTGTATTTACATACCTTACAACCCTTGCCGCTACAGATGGTACAGCTGATATCCATTTCGGCAGAAGGTTCCGTAAAAGGGAAATATGAAGGCCTGAGCCTGATTTTTGTGTTTTCACCAAACATCTCCACTGCAAAAAAATACAGGGTCTGCTTGAGATCTGCAAAAGAGACGTTTTCATCTATGTATAATCCTTCCACCTGGTGAAAGATACAATGTGCCCGGGCCGAGATGGCCTCGTTCCTGAAAACCCTTCCGGGAGAGATGGTCCTTATGGGAGGTTCGGTATTTTCCATTACCCTTACCTGCACCGATGAGGTATGAGTGCGCAGCAGAATATCTCCCGGATCGCTGTCATCCGCGTATTTTCTTTTTATAAAGAAGGTGTCCTGCATATCCCTTGCCGGGTGTTCAGGGGGGAAGTTAAGCTTGGTGAAAACATGATCGTCATCCTCGATATCGGGACCTTCAGATATAGTAAAACCCAGTCTCTGGAATATTTTGATTATTTCATTCCTCACAATGGATATGGGGTGTCTGCTGCCGGATGAAATGCCTGCTGCGGGACGGGTAAGGTCAGTATACGACCTGCTGTCCTTATCATCCTTAACAGTTTCTTTCAGGCTGTTAAGTTTTTCGGTGACTTCATTCTTAAGTTCATTTATAAGCTTTCCATAAGGGCCTTTTTCGGAGGGTGGAACACTTTTGAAATCCTGGAACAACGAGGGTATCAAACCTTTCTTACCAAGATATTTTATTCTGATCTCTTCTATTTCGGCGGGACTGCCGGCATTGAAGTCCTTAATTTCTTTCTGTATGTTTTTTATCTTTTCAAGCATAGATACTACTTTCTTACAATCCTGGCCTTTTTTATAATCACATCATTGAGGGGCCTGTCACTGTCATCTGTTTCAACAGCAGCAATTTTATCAATAACATCAAATCCTTCAAGCACCTCACCGAATACTGTATATTGCATATCAAGATGCGGTGTGCCCCCATCTGTTTTATAGACCTCAGTGTGTTCAGCAGGGATGTTCAACTCCTGAAAACTTTCAAGATCATCATATGTCTGCAATGTTGCAGCCTCCTGTATCTCAGCATCTGTCCGGCCGTCGCCTGAGGATCGGGATTTTTCCCTTTCCTTCTGAAGATTAATATAAAAGATATTCTGCTTCTGGGAGGAGTTAATCCTGTTTTCAATATCAGTTATCATCTGTTCAGAACTTATGGTATCGCCTGTGGGGGTAAGGGTATCGCTGAATTTTATGCCCTGCACAATATAGAACTGTGTGCCGGACGAGGCCCTTTCCGGATTAAACCTGTCCCCTGTCCTGGCAGCAGCAAGAGCGCCCCTTTTATGAAAATTACTCTTATGTATCTCCGCAGGAATGGTGTATTCATATATTCCTGTTGTATCGGCCTCAAGGTCCGGATTGGTCCTGTAATCACCAGCCTGTATCATAAAATCTTCTATCACCCTGTGAAATCTTATCCCATTATAGTACTTGTCTTTTACCAATTTAATAAAATTATCACGGTGAAGGGGAGTGTTGTTATATAGCTTAAGCTTAATATTGCCCCCTGTTGTTTCCATATTTACAAAATATGTTCTTTCCTTTTCGCTATCGGCGCAGGAAGGTGTAAGAAATACGATAGAAAGGGCAAAAAATACGGTCAGAGAATATGTCTTTATCATAAGTTTATAAATCTTTGTAATTTTGATTTCTTTATTTTAACAGAACACAAAGATATAGCTTGTTGCATTAAATTGTCAAATAAATTTAAAACATTGTGAGAAGGCCTGTTAATTGCATCATATTTTTTGCTATTATAATCATATTTACAGGTACAACCGGGCTTGTTGCCCAGGGAACGGGACTGGTACTCAGTGGCGGGGGCGCCAAGGGCCTTGCCCATATAGGCGTAATAAAGGCCCTGGAGGAAGAAGGAATAAAAATTGATTATATATCAGGGGCATCAATGGGTGCTATTATAGGCGCTTTATATTCAATGGGTTATACAACGGATGAGATGAGCATGCTGGTTACCTCCGATGAGTTCCTGCGCTGGTCAACAGGTGCCATAGACAAGCAGCTGCGTTTTTCATATAAAAATGATGATGCAAATCCGGCCATGGTTGATATCGATCTTATATTCGAAGAAGAGAGGCCTGAACCCGGATTGCCATCACACCTGATACCCTCTGAAGTGATTGATTTTGCCATTATGCAGCTGACGTGTGGTGAGACAGCTGCCGCCTATGGTAATTTTGACAGTCTTATGGTGCCTTTCAGATGCCTGGCGTCAGATATACACAGGAAAGAACCATATATTTTCCGCAATGGCAACCTGGGCCATGCCATAAGGGCATCCATGTCATATCCCCTCTATTTTGAGCCATATATAATGGATAGCACCCTGCTGTTTGACGGGGGCATTTATAATAATTTTCCCTATGATTTACTTGTTAATGATTTCAGTCCCGATTTTATTATAGGCAGTAAGGTTGCAAATATTCCGGAGCGACCAGTAAAGGACGATGTTATGGGGCAGCTTGAGAATATGATAATGGCCCAGACGGATTATACCATACCCGACAGTCTGGGATACGTAATTGACGTTAAATTCGATGACGTTTCCCTGCTTGATTTTCAAAAAGCTGATTCCCTGATAGCCAAAGGGTACAGGATAGCAAAGAGGGATATCGCCAATTTCAGGGACAGGGTTTGTTATGAGACGGAGGAAGAGCTTGCGAAAAGAAGAAATAATTTCAGGTCAAAGGTGCCGGAGCTGATGTTTAAGGAAATAACTATTGAGGGGGTGACTGATATGCAGAAGGAGTATATTATAAACCTTATATCACGAAAAGACAGCCTTATAGGTATTGACCAGGTTAAAGAGGAATATTTCAGGCTTGTTACAGAAGAGAATGTGCGAAATGTATACCCTGAGGCTGAATATAATTATGAGGATGGAACTTTTGACCTGAATCTGGCTATTGAACTTAAGGGTTCATACCGGGTGGAGGCAGGGGGACTCCTGAGCCTTACCCTTTATAACCAGGCCTATCTGGGTTTTGAGTATTATAAATTAAGCGATATTTATAACAGGTTTACCGGCAACCTGTATTTCGGACGTAATTATTCATCATTCAGATTATCACACCGGATATCAGTGCCGCAGCAAAAGCTGCTGCTTATTGACCTTAAGCTGACAGGATACAGCAGGAATTATTTTACCAGCGAAATAACATCGCTGTTTGAAAGAACAGTGCCTGCCTACATTATAAGAAGGGAGAGTAACTTCAGGACGTCTTTCGGTATACCGGTAAGTAATAATTCATCACTTAAAACAGGACTTAACTTCAGCTGGATCAATGACAGGTATTACAGCAGTATTGAGTTTGGAGCGGAGGACGAGCAGAACACAACCAATTATTTCTATACTACGGGAAAGATCTTTTATGAATCAAATACACTGAACAGGAAACAATACGCCACTGAAGGCAGGTATCTGTATACCGGAGTTTATTATAATACCGGATTTGAACGTTATGAGGAGGGTGTGGCAGACAGTGCAGAGGCAAAGCCTGAGATATATAACAGGAATCATAACTGGTTTACCTTTAAGTTGAGAGGTGAGAATTTTTTAAGGATTTCGGAAAAGATGAATATTGGCAGCCTGCTGCATATAAATCTAAGCAGTAAGGATCTCAGCAATAATTACACTGCCTCCATGATCGATGCCTATAAGTTTGAGCCTACAGCTTTGAGCAAGGCACTTTTTGGGTATTCATTGAGAGCCAATTCCTTTGTTGGGATAGGAGTGAAACCGATATACAGGATAAGCAGAAACCTGAATACCATGATGGGTGTATACCTCTTTGCTCCTCTGAGAAAGATAACAGGCGATGAACAGGTGGTTGCCTATGGTAATTATTACAAGGAACTCTCAGCTATTGGCGAGCTGGCACTTGTTTATCATACACCTGTGGGTCCTTTATCAGCCGGATTGAATTATTTCAGCGGCGAGAGACAGAAGTTATTCGTTTTCATGAATTTCGGTTATATTTTATTTAATAAATCAGGCCTTGACTAATAAGATAGTATATTTGCAGACGCACAGCGATATATGTTCAGGTGAAAGATATAAATAAACTGGCAGGACAAACTTTAGTATACGGACTTGGTACTATAGTACCTCGGTTCCTGAACTATGCGGTGCTTACCCCGTTTTATACATGGGTTTTCAATAAGGCTGAATATGGCATTATAACGGAGCTGTATGCCTATATGGTGTTTCTGCTTATAGTGCTGACCTATGGGATGGAAACAGCATTTTTCAGGTTTGCACAGAAAAGTGACGACAGCAAAAAAGTGTTTAGCACTGCCCTGATATCAATTATCATAAGCTCATCAGTCTTCCTTTTGTTTTTTAACCTGTTTATATCAGATGTTGCAAGAGTGCTTGACTATGAAAACAGGCGTTTGTACTTACGACTTTTTTCTTTTATACTGGCAATGGATGCTATTACAGCCATCCCTTTTGCAAGGTTGAGAAGGGAGAATAAAGCGTTGAAATTCAGTGTTATAAAAATACTGAATGTGGTGATAACGGTATCACTTGTTTTCCTGTTCCTTAAAATTGAACCTTCCCTGAGAGAAAAAGGAAAAGGAATATTGGGTAATCTTTATGATCCGGATTTTGGGGTGGGATATGTTTTCCTTGCAAATGCGCTGGGCAGTCTGTCCATGCTGTTAATGCTTGAAAAGGAGATAATAAATGTCCATTTTGTTTTCGATAGATCAATATGGAAGAGGATGATCAGGTATTCCATACCTCTGTTGATATCCGGACTGGCCGGCTCTATAAATGATGCACTTGATAAGATGATATTGAGAAGGATCATAAGAGATGATAATCCTCTTGAAGTTTTGGGTGAGTACGGAGCAAGCTATAAAATTGCAGTGCTGATGGCCCTGTTCATACAGATGTACAGGTATGCCATGGAGCCCTATTTCTTTGCAAAAGCTGACAGGAAGGATTCAAAGGAGGTATATGCCTTTGTAATGAAGTACTTTATTATTTATGCACTGGTATTGTATATGGTGATAAACCTGTATATAGCAGGATTTAAATATATAATTGCAGGGAGCCATCTGAGGGGTGGACTGGCAATTATACCGGTAGTGAGCATGGGATACCTGCTGTTCGGAATATTTATTAATCTCAGTATCTGGTATAAGGTTAAGGATCTTACGAAATATGGTGCATACCTTACTATTGCAGGGGCGGTTGTTACGGTTGTGATGAACATTATACTGGTTCCTGTGTACGGCTATATGGCCTCCGCGTGGGCACATATAGCGTGCTATGGAATAATGATACTTGGATCTTACTGGCTGAGCAGAAAGTATTATCCTATAGATTATCCCCTGTTAAAAATATTTTCCTATATCATAATGGCTGTATCAGCCGTTATTGTAGTATCGTATATTGAATATGAGAATATAGTGCTTGAGCTTACTGTTAATACAGGGATCATTGCAGCATTTATTATTATTGCTGAATACAGGGACAGGGCTGTAAGTGTATTGTTTAAGAGAGAGGAATAAATGATGGTGATAGAATATGACGGATGATAATACGAAGCATGAAAGAGTTAAATGGAATGAAGTGTGTATACCTGGAGAATAAAGAAGAGGAAAAGGCGGTAAGGGACATGCCGGTTGTGAGAAATATGTTAAATGCTTTTCTCTTTATCTTTATTTTATTGCTTGCAGGATGCTCTGCTACAAAAAATTCCACTGCCGTGGAAGCAGCAGATGAAAGGAAAGATATTGATTATACAAGGTATGACCTTTTGTATGTTGAGGGAGTGAAGAAGAAGCTGGAGGGCGACCTGGCTGAGGCTATTTATAAATTGGATGAGGCCATCAGGATAAATCCCTTCAGTGATGCTGCACATTACCAGATAAGCCAGGTGGCAGCAATGCGAAGAGACTATGATAATGCTGTGAAATACGGACGTCGTGCTGTTGAACTGGATGTCGCTAATCCCTGGTATCACATGCATATGGCAGATATATACTTGCAGATTTCAAAATTGGATTCAGCTGCTTATTATCTTGAGCAGCTTATTGATGTGGATCCTGAAAGAGAGGGTGTGGAATTTCAGCTTGCAAATATCTACATGCAAACTGGGAATACTTTGAAAGCTGAAGAAATCTTCGCGGAATTTTATAGTAAATACGGGGCTGATGAACAGGTGGTGATAGCATTGCTGAATGCCAAAGTGTCCAATAAAAAGTATGATGAGGCAAAAGAGATAATACAGAAGGCGCTGAAAAGTGATACCCTCTCAATGCAGCTTAACGGACTACTCGCGGAAATATACAGGAAGACGGGAGAAAAGGAAAAAGCCGCTGAAATATATAAAATGATGATAGCAAAGGATGAGAATAATAGTACACTTGATTTTTCATACCTGGAATTTCTTATTGAAGAAGGTGAGTATTTAAGACTTTTTAAAAATGCACGCTCAGTCATTGGCAGGGAAGAGTCCAGGCTCGAGGATAAAATAAATATAGTGGTGAGAATGATGAATGACAGTGTAATTGTGAGTAATTTCTCAGATAGCCTTATAAGTATAGGCAATAATATGCATGATGATGACAGGGATAACCCAACTATCACATTATTGATGTCTGAAATTTACTCTCGTACTGGATATCCTGAGAAGGAAACAGCTATACTTATAAATTTTATTGAGAGAAATGAGGAATTGTATTATATATGGGAGAATCTATTGCTGAAGCTGAATGAGAGGGAAGACAGTGAATTATTATATAAATATTCCAAAAGAGCATCTGAGCTATTCAAGAGAGCGCCACTGCCTGGTATATTATACGCCTACAGCCTTATAGAAGAAGGTAAAGGTAATGAAGCAGAAAAAGAGTTGAATAAGGTGCGGTTGCTGGTTAATAATGAAGAGAGATATCTGGTACAGATACTTTCAATGGAGGCAGAGATTGCATACAGGGAGGATGATATGCAGAAAGCATCAGAAAAGTTTGAAGAAGCTCTTCGCTTAGATCCGGAAAATCCGCTTGTGCTCAATAATTATGCTTATTATCTCGCAGAAAAGGATATCAGACTTGATTACGCAGAGGAAATGATTGAAAAGTGCCTTGCTCAGGAAGAGAATATCACATATCTTGATACTCACGCCTGGATACTATATAAAAAGGGAAAATACAGGGAGGCTGAAAGGATAATGAACAGGATATTTAACTCGACAGTGGTTAAAGATGCAGAATTATTGGAGCATTACGGATATATAAAGAAGGCACGGGGTGAATGTGCTGATGCTGTTGTACTCTGGCAGGCAGCCCTTAAAGAGGACAGGAATAAGTCATATTTGATAAAAGAAATTGACAGGTGTGTAGGAGAAAAGTAAATATCATTATTTTGCTTATAATTCTAATCTCCGTATCGTGCAGGAGCTTAAGGTTTAGCGAGACTGCATCAGGGGAGGAGTCTTATATGGTAAGAAGTGAAAGATTCTTCAGGGAAGTACGCAGTAATAATCTGACAGACGGACCTGTATCGGTAAGCAGGATAATTGTCAGATACAGAAGCGGGGAGGATAGCAGGCGTTTAAGGGCAAATCTTAAATATGACGGTAAGGATAAAATGCTGATAAGTATCAGGACCTTTGCTGGTATAGAGGCAGCGCGCATTCTTATGGACGGGGATTCCGTAAAGATTAATGACCGGATAAATAAAATTTATTATCGCGGAACCGGAAAGGAAATGGCTGCGAAATACGGTTTCAGTATTGGAGATATAGGTCTTTTACTGGGTGATATTGGAGAGATAGATCAACCGCAGGGAAGAATCGCCTGTATTAACGGCCAGATGACGATTACCGATGTAAGGAATGATACAGAAATGGAATATATTTTTGATTGCGATAATCATAAGCTTATGGCCGTAAAAGGCAGAACAGGAAGCAGTTACGATTTACTCAATGGTGTATTTAAGGAGTTTAACACAGCGTCTGGACTAAAATACCCTGCTGAACTTAAATGGAGCATTGAAGACAGGGATATAGAAATAGAGCTTGAAATGGATAATGTGAAGCGACTGGATAATATGAATTTTATATTTAATGAGGATAGGAATTATACTATAAGGGGTATATTATGAAGAGCTTTGTTTTAATGATCATATTGCTGGCCGGCTGTTATCTTGTTTCGGGACAAACCAGGGCTGAGCTTGAAGCACAGAGAAAACAAGCCTTGCAGGATATCCGGTATGTTGATAATATGCTAAAGCAAACATCGGAGGAGAAATCTGAAACCATGAGTGAGCTGAATATGATAAGAAGGAAGCTTGTTCTGCGTGAAAATCTTATTAGTGGACTGATGGAAGAGCAGCAACTGCTGGAAGGAAGGATGGAGCTTAACAAGCTTGCTATCGATTTGATGGAAAATGATATAGAATTGCTGTTAAATGAGTATGAGAAGGCAATTAAGCATGCCCAGAAGGTAAGCAAGGGTAATCCGGAGCTGGCATATATACTGGCATCAAAGGATTTAAATCAGGGATACAAAAGACTGAAATACTTGCAACAGGTGGCTAAATACAGAAGGCGGGAAGCAGAGGTTATTCTTGAGCTTATAAGTGAGGTGGAGGAAAATAAGGAGAAGCTTGAGATGGATTTGATAGAGATATCGGAACTGAAAGGAGCAGAGGAGAGGCAGAAATTAAATTTGCAGAGAGAACAACGAAGCCAGCGTAATGTGATTAAGAACCTGAGCCAGAAAGAGAATGAACTGAAAAGGGAGCTTGAAAGGAAGAAAAGGATTGCGGATGAGATTGAAAAGGAAATAGAGAGAGTTATTGAGGAAGAGAGGAGAAGGAATGAGCTAACTGCAATGACCCCTGAAGAGAAGCTGATAGGTGATGATTTTTCAAAGAATATGGGGCGACTGCCATGGCCTGTTGAAAGAGGCGTTATAACGTCTCAGTTCGGAGTACATGATCATCCTGTAATAAAAGGCGCCAAGATTAATAATATTGGAGTGGAAATTACTAGCGGAACAAAAGAGATAGCCAGGGCTGTTTTTAAGGGGAGGGTTATGAGTGTATTTGGCATCAGCGGTGGTAATATGGCAGTTATTATTCGTCATGGTAAGTTTCTTACAGTGTATCAGAACCTTGTAAATGTTAAGGTTAGGCCGGGCGATGAGGTTGATGCCAGGGAATATATCGGGGATGTCTTTTTTGAAGGAGCAAAGGATGGTAAGAGCATTATTAAATTTATGATATACGAAGAGAAGGAAAAGAAAAATCCCGAGAAATGGCTGGCAAAAAAACGATGATAAATGAAACAAAAGTGTAAAAACGCAGTATAAGGAGAGGATAGGTAAACCAGTTATGATAATGAAGTTGAAGATAGGATCTGACATTGAAAATCTGCGCATTATTGAAAGCCGGGTGGATGAGATAATGAATGATATTGGTATAGAAAAGGATAAATATGGCCGTATACTGGTGGCTACCATGGAAGCTGTGAATAATGCGATTGTGCATGGTAATAACGGTGATGACCGGAAACAGGTTAATGTTTGCTTTGAGTATGACAAACTTGCTTTTGTAGTGAAAGTGAAGGATCAGGGAATGGGCTTTAACCATGAATGTGTACCAGATCCAACCGCACCGGATAACATTGAAAACATTCACGGAAGAGGAGTATTTCTTATGAAAAGCCTGTCAGATGATATTGGCTTTAATGATAGCGGTAATGAGGTTATAATGAAGTTCAAAATAGAGTAGCTTGGCAATAAAAATTTATTACAGGGATGTAAAATTCAGGCTGGGAAGAACAAGAGATATAAAGCAATGGATTGGTGAGGTCATCAGGACGGAAGGAAGGAAGCCGGGTGACCTCGCTTTCATTTTTGTGGACGACAATGAGATTCTTGAAATAAACAGGGAATTTCTCGAACATGATTATTTTACGGATGTTATAGCATTTGATTATTGTAGCGGTGATATAATAGATGGAGAAATATATCTTAGCATTGAAACCATAAGAAGGAACGCCCGTACTTATTCAAAATGCATTAAGGAAGAGATATTGAGGGTAATGGTGCATGGAACCTTGCATTTGACAGGGTATTCTGATAATGAGCAGGAACAAAAGTCAATAATGAGCAAGGCGGAAGACAGATACCTGGAGAAGTATAAAGAGGGGAATAATGGACTTTAAATATGATATTATTGTTATAGGAGGGGGTCATGCCGGTTGTGAGGCAGCTCATGCAGCTGCCAGAATGGGTATGAGAACGATTCTTATTACCATGGATATGACTAAAATGGCGCAGATGTCGTGCAATCCTGCTATGGGTGGCGTTGCTAAAGGACAGATAGTGAGAGAGATAGATGCGCTTGGGGGTCTGTCCGGATTGGTAAGTGATGAAAGTATGATGCAATTTCGGCTATTGAACAGGTCCAAAGGTCCCGCTATGTGGAGTCCGAGAGCACAATCAGACAGGATAAGGTTTTCCATGGCGTGGAGGAAAAGGCTGGAGCGTGTGGAGAATTTACATATCTGGCAGGATAAGGCGGACAAGCTGATAGTTGAGAACGGAGCAGTTAAGGGAGTTATCAGCAGTTTCGGCACGGAATTCAGTGGAAGGGCTGTGATTTTGTCAGGTGGTACCTTTCTGAATGGTTTAATGCATGTGGGATATAATACGGTAAAAGGAGGCAGATCGGGTGATGAAACATCAAAAGGGATAAGCGAACAATTGAGAGAGCTGGGATTCCGGGTTGAAAGGATGAAGACAGGAACCAGTGCCAGAATAGACGGAAGGAGTATTGATTTTTCAGGGATGACTGAGCAGCAAAGTGAAAAGGAAGGGCGATGTTTTTCCTTTATGAATGACAGTGTGGAAATAAAAGACCCCAGGAGCTGTTTTATTGTCCATACAAATACGGAGGTACATAAGGAACTGGAAAAAGGCATTAAGCACAGTCCTTTATTCCAGGGCAGAATTGAGGGTATTGGTCCGCGTTATTGCCCCAGCATAGAAGACAAGATAGTTACGTTCCGGGATAAGGACAGGCACCAGCTTTTTCTTGAACCCGAGGGCTGGGATACAAATGAGTATTATATTAATGGTTTTTCATCAAGCCTGCCACTTCAGTCACAACTTACGGCAATGAGAAAGATTAAAGGACTGGAAGAGGCTGTTATACACAGGGCAGGATATGCTATTGAATACGATTTTTTTCAGCCAACGCAGTTGAAGCATAGTCTTGAAACAAAACTTGTGAGAAATTTATATTTTGCCGGACAGGTAAATGGAACAACAGGATATGAGGAGGCTGCTGCACAGGGAATGATGGCAGGGATTAATGCTGTATTAAAGCTCAGGGGAGAAGAAGAGTTTATTATGAAGAGGGATGAGTCATATATTGGGGTGTTGATTGATGATCTGGTTACAAAGGGTGTCGATGAGCCTTACAGGATGTTTACAAGCAGGGCGGAATACAGGATACTTTTGAGACAGGATAATGCTGATGAAAGATTAACAAAGCTGGGATATGATTTAGGACTGGCTGATAAATCAAGGCTGGAAAGATTGCAGGAGAAGACAGGGCATGTTAATAAGCTACTGGATTTTGTTAAGAAAGAAAAGATAAGGCCGGATGAAATTAATGATTTCCTGGTAGAGGCCGGGACAAGCACAATAAGGGAAGGCGTGCGTTTGGAAAAGCTTGTTCTGAGGCCACAGCTTAATCTCTCAGAATTAATAAGAAGATTGGAAGAGGGCAGGAAATTAATGCAGCAGTTTGGTAACAGAACAAATGAAGTAATTGAATCGGCAGAAATTAAAATCAAATACAGGGGATATATAGAAAGAGAAAGAGGCCTGGCAGATAAGATTAAACGAATGAATGAGCTTGTTATTCCTGATGATATAGATTTTGATGAATTAAAGTCAATATCAACCGAAGGGAGGCAAAAGCTTAAAAGGATACAACCACATACCATCGGGGCTGCCAGTAATATAAGCGGTGTTTCTCCTGCTGATATTAGTGTATTATTATTATACCTTGGCAGATAATTTGTAGTTGTTATTAGTTCAAATATTATTTATGTTGGTTATTGTTCCACGTGGAACTAAATTTTAAAAAATAAGGAAATTTAAAAATTATTTTTGTTAATCATGAGCTTGTAAAAGTAATTGATTATAAAAATCCATATTAGATTAAGCCGTGCTCTGCGGCTTTTAATACAGATTTACTGCGGGTATGCACAAGCAATCGATCTGTATTTTTCAGGAATTTATAATCAGGTAATTCTAAAATTTTGCAGTAATGAGAATTTACGGAAAAATATTTGATCTGTTTAATGAGGAAATATTCGATGGGTATATTGATGTAGAAGGCGATATTATCAAAGAAACCGTTAGGGAGTATAATTCTGAAGAGAAGTATATTTTGCCAGGATTAGTAGATTCACATATTCATATTGAGAGCTCAATGCTTGTACCTTCACGCTTTGCAGAGGCAGCAGTAACTCACGGATCTGTTGCTGTGGTCTCTGATCCTCATGAGATAGCAAATGTTATGGGTATGAAAGGGGTGGAATATATGATTGATAATGCTGATAGTGTGCCTTTTAAATTTTATTTCGGTGCACCATCATGCGTTCCGGCAACAATTTTTGAAACTACAGGCGGATCACTACAGGTTGATGATATACGGGAATTGCTGGGACGGGATAATATTAAATACCTCTCGGAAATGATGAATTTTCCCGGTGTTATAAATAATGAAAAAGAGGTGATGGAAAAGATCGGCACTGCACTGGATTATGGTAAACCTGTTGACGGACATGCCCCCGGATTAAGAGGAGAAGATCTTGAAAGATATATCAGGGCTGGTATTAGCACAGATCATGAATCACTAGGCCTGGAGGAGGCAAGGGAGAAGCTTGAGAGGGGTATGATAGTGCAGATAAGAGAGGGGAGTGCTGCAAGAAGTCTTGAAAGGTTTCATTATCTTATTTCTGAAAAGGCATCGCAACTGATGTTATGTTCAGATGACCTGCATCCTGAAATGCTTGAAACAGGACATATCAATTTGCTTGTTAAGCGGCTGCTGGCCTATGGATATGATATATTTGATATATTAAAGATAGTTATAATGAACCCTGTTCAGCATTATGGACTTGATGTTGGGATGTTGCGCAAGGGAGATAAGGCTGATTTTATTATTATTGACAGCCCGGAGGAGTTCAATATTAAGGAGACATGGATAAACGGAAGAAAGGTTTACGATGAGGCGGGAATTGCTTTTGATGTGCCGGAGGCAAAGCTAATTAACAATTTTAACTGCACAAAGATTGAAGAATCTGATATAGCCCTGCGAGACGAAGGCAGAAGTATCAGACTCATAAATGCAATGGATGGTGATCTTATTACAGGTATTACTGAATGGGAACCGGAAGGTAAAAAGGGACTTATTGAACCCGACATTGAGAAAGACATTCATAAGATAATTGTTAAGGACAGATATGAAGATAAAGCACCCGCAGTAGCATTTATTAAGGGCTTTGGAATTAAACGGGGCGCTTTTGCCTCATCCGTTGCTCATGACAGTCATAATATTATAGCCCTTGGCTGTGATGATGAATCAATATGCAGGGCTGTTAACATGGTAATAGAAATGAAGGGAGGCCTGGCTCTTACTGATGGTGAGAGCAGTATGTCCCTGTCACTGGAGATAGCGGGTCTGATGAGTGATGTTCCATGTGGAACAGTTGCAGACAAATATGAGAAAATGTCTGACAGACTGAGAGAAATGGGGTGTGAGTTAAAGTCGCCGTTTATGACACTTTCCTTTATGGCCCTGCCTGTGATACCTGAATTAAAATTAACTGACCGGGGCTTGTTTGATGTAAGCAAGTTTGAATTTGTAGATATTTATATTTAGCCGGGATAAGACTAATTTATATATTTTTGTCAGGATGAGCGATCTGAAAAAAACAGCACTTACGCTGCCTGAGAGTCCGGGTATATACAAATTCTACGATAATGCCGGCAGGCTTATATATGTGGGTAAGGCAAAAAACCTGAAGAAAAGGGTGGCCTCATATTTCGGAAGGTCATTAAGCGGAAAAACAAAAGTTATGATAAGCCGTGTGTCTGAGATAGGACATACAGTAGTAGAATCAGAGTCTGAAGCCCTGCTGCTGGAGAATAACCTGATAAAAAGCCATCAGCCGCGATATAATGTTTTGCTTAAGGACGATAAAACCTTTCCATGGATATGTGTTAAGGATGAACCTTTTCCCAGGGTCTTTATGACCAGGAATGTTATACGTGACGGATCCGTGTATTATGGCCCTTATACCTCGGTTGTAATGGTCCGCACGCTGCTTGAGCTGATAAAAAAACTGTATCCGCTGCGTACCTGCTCCTATAACCTGGCGCAGGAAAAGATTGAATCCGGCAAATACAGGGTTTGCCTTGAATATCATCTGGGTAACTGCCTTGGACCATGCGTTGGTAAGCAGACCCAGAGTGATTATGACGAATCAATAAGGCAGGTCAGGGAAATCCTGAAAGGCAATATACATACTGTTACGGCTTACCTGAAAAAGCTTATGGCTGAATATGCCGGCGAAATGAAATTTGAAGAAGCACAGATCATCAAGGAAAAGATGGAAATTCTTGGTAAATACAGAAGCCGTTCAACAGTGGTTAATCCGCGAATTAAAGATGCAGATGTATTCGCCATGGCCTCAGAGCAGGACGTTTTATATGTTAACTACCTGAAAATCATAAGAGGAGCTGTGGTGCAGACACATACCATAGAGATAAGAAAAAGGATTGAGGAGAATGATAGTGAGCTTATGTCCCTGGCTATTACGGAGTTAAGAGGTCGGCATACAAGTCAGGCAAAAGAGATAATACTTGCAAAGGTGCCTGATATAAAGATAGCCAACCTTAAGTACACTGTTCCGGTGCGCGGCGACAGAAAGCGCTTACTGGAACTGTCAGAAAGGAATGCACGGGTCTATGCTCTTAACCGCAGGAAGGCGGGAATAAAATCAGCAGCTGAAAGGACGGAGCAGAAACTTGAAAAGATGAAGAAGGACCTTCGTCTTCCTTCTCTTCCCGTTCATATTGAGTGTTTTGATAATTCCAATATTCAGGGATCCGATCCTGTAGCTGCATGCGTGGTATTTCGCGATGGAAGGCCCTCCAAAAAGGAATACCGGCATTATAATATTAAAACGGTCAGGGGGGCTGATGATTTTGCTTCTATGCAGGAGGTGGTTTTTCGCCGTTACCGCAGGATGCTGGATGAGGGGCACGACCTGCCTGACCTTGTGATAATTGACGGGGGCAAGGGACAGCTCAATGCGGCAGTAAAAAGTTTTGATAGTCTGGGTATAAGAGGAAGGCTTTCTGTTATTGGCATTGCCAAGAAGCTTGAAGAAATATATTTTCCGGGCGACAGCGTCCCCCTGTATATTGATAAAAATTCAATAAGTCTTAAGATAATTCAGAATCTGAGAAATGAGGCACACCGCTTCGGGATAAAATTTCATCGCGACAAAAGGAGCAAGGGTATGACAAAATCGTCGCTGGACGAAATAAAAGGGATAGGACCGAAGACGAAAGATACCCTGTTAAGAAAATTTGGATCACTGGAAAAAATATGCTCAGCATCTGCCTCCGAGCTTGAAAATCTCATTGGCAGGGCAAAAACTGAAAAAATACTGGAATATTTTCAGAATTTGTCCTGAATGCTTTATTTCAGAGCAACTCCCTGGAGTCGCCTATAACCCTGTACAACAACTACATAACCTCCCTTCAGCGACTTTTTAACCCGCTCAGGATGGAATAAATTACCGGAGCAATATCCTGGTGCTTAAATACCTTCCAGTTTGTCCAGTTGTTCTCTTAATGTTTCTCCTGACGAAGGTCTTAAGGCCCGTGCTTCAAGTATATTCCCTTCGCGGTCAATCAGCACAAAAGAGGGAATGTATTTTACAAGGTATTTATCATTCAGCAATATGCTGTCATGAAGCTGAAGCCATTGAGGCTGGTCATCTGCCACCATGTTTTCCCATGCCTGTTTATCACGGTCAACAGAAATACTGATTATTTCAATATTGCTGTCCTTATACTCCTCTGACATTTTTTCCAGGTATGGTATCTCAATCTTACATGGTCCGCACCAGGTTGCCCAGAAGTCAATATAAACATATTTACCCCGGAAATCGGAAAGTGAAACCATATTGCCATTGATATCAGGCAGTGTAAAGGCGGGAGCCGGCATTCCTGTTTTCAGGGGTGCCCATTCCTCTTCTTTTTCCCTGATGGCATTGATATCCTTTTCACTGGTGCTTACAGAATAGAACTGTTCAGTCAGATCTTCCACTCCTCCTGTTCCACGTGCATCGATATAGGTGGAAAGGCTGGTAAAGAGAAAGTGGTCAATCAGTTCCTGGTTTTCAAAATTATCCATAACATAATTGAACTGTTCCTTCACTAATTCAGCGGTTCCCCATGCATCATCACCCAGACCGGTATTCTCTTCTATCCTTTTGTTAATGATAGAATTGATAACATTGAGGCTAACAGGTACTTTTAGGTATTCAGGCCTGTCGATATCGATATTATCGAGAAAATCATACCATCCTTCCGGCAGTTCCACACTATCAACACCTGCATAATACCTGTGTATATTTTCGTAGTTCATAAGTGAAGAGTAGTAAGAGAATTCGTTTAGTATCCGCCTGCTTTCAATGAAATCCTGGCCCAATTCCGGATTGTTTTTCAAATAGTCATCCAGTAATTTATCTTCGGCCTCTCTCTGTGAATTCATTCCTGCGAGATAGTCCTCTGGTGCGGCTTCATAGTATTTCCTTACAGAAGCTGATTGTTCTTTACTGAATTGATTGGCTTTTGTGATAAATATATTTTCATCTGCCAGGCTGCCACTGAAGCCTGGGTTTTGAAGATCTGCAGGATCCACACTTACCTCAAGGTCTTCTCCCGGAGCCAGGTAAAGGGGTATTGCTCCCTTTTCAAGTCTTAGGTAATAGTCGCCAGCAAGGTCTGCAGTGCCGGAGAACTCAAAGCTTCCGTCAGCCTTCAGTTCTATGGTATCAGTAGTTCTGCCTTTTGATAGCAGTAGCTGCTCTGCTGCAATGTCTGTTCCTGCTGATCCGTCGTCCAGCAGCTTGCCGCTTAGTATGAATTCACTCGTTCCTGTTTTGTCGGCGCAGCCTGCGGCAACAATAAACATAAGAGTGATAATGATTGATCTTTTCATGAGTATAGAATTTTATGATTAATAGAAATCATGCTTGTTTCAAATTATTTATATATGGTGTTTTTGTTTATTTAGCCCTTGAGGCAGTGAAATTAATGAATTCTTTCATTGATGATCGTATCTCACTGTCATCGAAAGTGTCGAGTATGGCAAAGGCCTTATCCCTGTATTTATCCATCATATTAGCAGCATATTCCGTACCCCCGTTTTGCACCACAAAGCTTATCACCTCACTAATCTCAGCTGATGTTTTCTTTTTCCGGCGTATAATATTAAGTATTTTTTTTCTTTCGGGTAATGTAACCTGCTGCAGGGCATGTATTAACGGCAGTGTTATTTTTTTCTCCCTTATATCATTGCCTGCCGATTTTCCTGTAAGTCCGTTTGCCTGGTAGTCAAACATGTCATCCCTTATCTGGAAGGCAATTCCGATATTCTCGCCCAGGTCCCTCATTGTTTTTATTTTTTCCTGATCGTCTGTTACCGATACCGTGCCACAGGCTGTGCAGGCGGCTATCAGGGCTGCAGTTTTCATTTTGATAATATCAAAATATACATCCTCTGTTATATTCAGCTTCCTGGATTTTTGCAGCTGCAGTAATTCTCCTTCACTCATGGCCTTAACAGCCTCGCTTATAATCTCCAGCATGTCATACCTGTTTTTTTCAACGCTTATAAGGAGTCCCTGTGACAAGAGGTAGTCGCCGGTTAGTACTGCAATTTTAGAGTTCCATAAAGCATTGATTGACAAGGCACCCCGACGCTCATGGGCATTGTCAACGACATCATCATGCACCAGTGTTGCGGTATGAAGCAATTCGATAAATGTGGCCGCAACATAGGTGGACTCGTTTATCTTTCCGTTAAGTCCGGCCGATAGAAAAACCAGCAGGGGTCTCATTTGTTTTCCCTTGCGGCGTATGATATAGTTAAGAATGATCTTCAGCAGGGGAACATTTGTTTGCAGGGTGTTATTGAAATAGCGTTCAAATTCACGCATTTCATTTTCCACCGGCTTTTTGATTGTACGCAATTTAGTCATACCTGCTATCTAAATAATTGTCAAAGATAGAAAATAATGATATTAATGACTCTGTAAGCGTGATGAATAATAAGTATACAAGTAAATGATATGATTATTATCAAAGCAAAGGGAATAAATATTTAAAAGCAAGCTATCTTTTTGAACATATACACATATTTATATATATTTGCAATATAAATATTATAGAAATGACAATAGAAATGCAAAACCTCAAGCTACAACCAGAACAATTAGAACGTGCCGCAAATATGCTCAAAGCCATTGCTCATCCTATGAGGATAGCCATAATTGGATTTCTTGAAGAGGGGGACTCACTGTCTGTAACGCAGATACATGAAAGACTGGGAATAGAGCAGTCAACAACATCCCACCACCTTGGGATACTGAAAGACAAGGGTGTCCTGGTTTCCAGGAGGGAAGGAAAGAAGACCTACTATTCGCTTAAGCATGAGAACCTGAAGAATATTATAGAATGTGTAAGTATGTGTGAGGCTTCATAAGAATATGTGAAATGCCCTGATATCTTGTCACTTAAAGAATCTTTTCTGGAATAGTATTATTATAAAGACACCTGTCGTTACGGCACTGTCTGCCAGGTTAAAAACCGGCCTGAAGAAAACCAGTGACTGGCCCGGACGTACTGGCGACCATTCCGGCCATGTGGTATCTATAACAGGGAAATAGAGCATATCCACCACCCTGCCGTGAAGGAAGGAAGAGTAGCCTCCTTCAGGCGGAAACATTACCGCAGGCTGATAGAAGCTTTCATTGAAGATCATGCCATAGAAGGCGCTGTCAATTATATTGCCAACGGCGCCGGCAAATATAGCACTTACCGCCAGTATGAGTCCGGGATGTTCATTATGCCTGATAAGGTGGAATATATACCATCCTATACCGATGGAGGCAATAATCCTGAAGAGGCTTAAAACAAGTTTTCCTGCCTTTCCGCCCATCTCCATACCAAAAGCCATACCATTATTTTCAATAAAGTGGAGTATAAACCACTTACCGAAAATATATTTTTCCTCCCCAATAACCATGGTGGTCTTTACCCATATTTTGAATACCTGATCGGCAATCAGAATGAGCAGTATCAGCAGTATGGTTTTTGTCTTTATTGACATCGTATTAATTTTGAGGGCGCAAAATAATAAAAAAAAGTCAATATTTTACTTTCCTGCTATTGACCGTAATCAGTGTGTGGTGCAGGGTGAGTTTTTGTATGTTGACGGAGGCAGGATTTGTTTTGCAGACCGGGACAGGATTTGGTTTGCAGACCGGGGCATTATTTGGTTGGCAGACCGGGACAGGATTTGGTTTGCACCGGGACAGGATAAGTTAACAAACTGGCGCAGGATTAAGCTTGCAATAGGACACATGATTTGTTTGTGTCCTGGCTGAACATGAATTATATTAGCAGCTTCTGTTGCAGAGGGAAAGAGACTTTATGAAGCTTTTCCCTTGCAGGGGATTTTCAGATCTGTCAAAATTGATTATAATAAGCACTTTATAAGTACCGTGAATAAGCCTGAAAAAAATATTGTTTCGCTGGATAACATAGCTGTTGAGCTGATACGTAAACCGATTAAGAATATATATATCAGGATCTATCCTCCCGATGGCAGGGTTGTTGTGTCCGTACCCCGTTTGATGAGCCGCAAATCTCTTTCGCTTTTTTTATTATCAAAGAGCGCCTGGATAAGGAAGCAGCATATAAAGATCCGTGCAGTCGGCCAACTGAAATCCCATGAATATTTAAACGGCGAATATCATTTTTACGAAGGGGCACAGTATGCGCTGGAGGTGTATGATCATACGGGACCTGCCAGGGTGTACCTTGATGGCACCGCTATTATAATGCTGGTGAAGGCTTATTATGACAGGGAAAAGCGACGGGCTGTGCTTGAAGACTGGTACCGGCAGAGATTAAAGGAAAAGATACCTTCTCTTATAAGCCGGTGGGAAAAGATAATGCATGTGGGTGTGTCTGAGTTCAGGGTGCGAAGGATGAAGTCAAGGTGGGGAACATGCAATATCAGGGACAGACGTATCTGGATAAACCTGGAGCTGGCAAAGTATCCTGACAGTATCCTGGAATATATACTGGTGCATGAGATGGTCCACCTCCTGGAGAGAAAGCATAATGCCAGGTTCTATGCCCTGATGGATAAATATTTACCTGACTGGAAGGAGCGGAAGACTTGCATGGGTAAATATAAGGGCATCGGTTAACAGGACTCAGCGTTTCATTTTTTTGGAAGGTAAAGCTTAACTGTTTTCATTACTTCATGCTTTTCCAGGGGTTTGATAAGGACATCAGCGCATCCGGACTCAAGGGACTTTTGGCGGTTACCTGATATAGCATAGGCAGTATGTGCTATCACCGGCAGTTCGGGCCTCAGCTTTTTTATCTGCCTGGTAGCATCATAGCCGTTTACTTCCGGCAGGTTGAGGTCCATAAGCACCAGGTCAATATTATTTTCTTCCGAACAGATATTTATTGCCGCATTGCCGGTGGCAGCCCACTTTGTTTTATAGCCAGCTTTCTCCAGCCATATCTTCAGTAGCCGGTAGGATGAGCTCTCGTCTTCAACAATCAGTATGGTTGTATCCTTTGTTATTGGTATGGATGCAGCCTTATCATGCCCGCTTACATCGGTATCTTTTTGGCTGAGAGGGATGGAAAGCGTGAAAACGGAACCCTTTCCCTCTTCTGATTCAAGCTCTATTTTGCCGCCCAGCAGGCCGGCAAGCTTATTTGCAATGGTAAGCCCTATGCCTAGTCCCCCAAACCGTCTGGAGAGGGAGTTATCAGCCTGTCTGAATTTATCAAATATCTTATCTTGTTCTTTTTTGCTGATTCCTATGCCGGTGTCACGTACCCAGACTCTGAGGGTCCGGCCGGAACCGTTTGTTTCTTCTGAAGCTCCATACTCCACTTTTCCCTCTTCAGTGAATTTTAATGCATTGCTCAGCAGGATGGTTAATATCTTTTCGATCCTGGCTGCATCTGTAAAGACGGGCCTTTCACTCAGCCCGGGCTGTATTGAATATGAAATATCGATATTTTCCCTGTTCAGGCTTGCTTTGTCCTCCTGTATATCATTATGTATTTTTTCAAAAAGGGAAGCCAGGTTAAAATCATCTTTTTGTATTATAAAGGCACCACTGTCAAGCAGTGTGAGATCAAATATTCCCTCAACAAGGTGCAGGAGATGGTTGCCACTGTGATTGATAATTTTTTTGAACTCCATTATTTCATCCAGGGATGTGTCCCGGTCTATAATCTCGGAAAAACCAATAATAGCATTAAGGGGGGTTCTCAGCTCATGGGATATTGAAGAAAGGAAGTTGGATTTGATCCTGTCAGCTTCCTGTGCCTTTTCCAGGGCAATTTTCAGTTTATCCTCGGTTTCTTTCCTGCGTATAATTTCTTTCTTAAGCTCCCTGTTAGCCTGCACCAGATCATCCGTCCTCTCCTCAACAAGATCTGCCAGCATTCTTTGTTCGTCGCGAAGCTTATCCTCGGTGCTTTTCATTCGCAGCAATACATTCACCTGGGCTGAGAGTTCAACAGGATCGATGGGTTTGGAGAAGAAGGCATCAGCCCCTGCTTCCAGTCCTTTTACAATACTCTGTGTATCCGTTTTGATGGCCGTAAGCATCATTATGGGTATTATGGCTGTTTCCTCATGGGTCTTCAACTCACGGCATACCTGGTAACCATCCATCCCGGGCATGATAATATCCAGCAATATAATATCGGGCTTTTCCTGTTGTGCTGTTTTTATACCATTTTTCCCCGAGTTGGCTGTAAGAAGTTCACAACCAGGTATAAATCTTTTAAATATCGCTTCAAGCGAGATAAGGTTGTCTTCCTGGTCATCAATAGCAAGTACTTTCCTTTTCATGTTCTGTGATTTTCCTTACCATCTGGCCGCATTGTCGGATTGGACATAAGAGGCCTTTCAGATAAATAAATTTATTTTATTTAGCAGCTTATCCGGGTCAACAGGTTTTGGAATGTATTCATTACATCCTGCTTTCAGTATCTTTTCCCTGTCGCCTTTCATCACCATTGCCGTTATCGCTATTACCGGTATATTACGCGTATCATCACTGCTCCTCAGTTTTTTTATAAATTCAAGGCCATCCATCCCCGGCAGGGCTATGTCAAGCAATATAAGTCCGGGTCGGTGATCAAGGGCTTTCAGTAAACCGTCCTTACCGTTATGTGCCTCCAGTATCTTATATTTTTTGCCCAGTATTGCTTTTATTGTCAGCATATTATCCGGGTTGTCCTCAATTACAAGTATATTTCTGTTACCCGGCGTGGATGTCTTAACCGGAGTGTTTACTTCCCCTGTCGCTGCCCGCACATCCCTGAGCATATTTTTCACTTTTTTGATAAAACCGGGAATATCGATATCCCCTTTTTGTATCATCTGGTGCACTCCGTGGGAAGTAAGGAAATCCTTATCCCCGCGTGTAAGGTCCTTGGCTGTCAGTACAAGCACGGGTATATCCGGTTTTTCTTCCCGGCTTTTAAGATGACGGATAACCTCGAATCCGTCCACTTCGGGCATCATAAGGTCCAGTATTATACCATCAGGTGTTTTCTTTTTTACAAATTCAATGGCTTCCCTGCCGCCAGGGGCAACATCCACCTGAAATCCTTCGTGTTCAAGCAGGCTTTTCATCTGTATAATGGCGGCTTCATTGTCTTCAACGATCAATATATTAAGGCCGCTCACCGGGTTTTCCGGCAACTCTTTTTCCTTAGCGGCACTTATCTCTTCTTCCTCATTATCTTCCCATTTAAGAGGAAAGGACAGTGCAAATACGGTCCCTGTGCCGGGGGTGCTTTTTACGCTTATGTGTCCGTGCAGCAGGTCAACGATCTTTTTGACTATGGCCAGTCCCAACCCCGTTCCGTCATACTGTCTTGATGTTGATCCGTCGAGCTGGCGGAATTCATCAAAGATATTATTCAGTGATTCTCCCGGTATGCCTACACCTGTATCCTCTATCCTTATCATGGCTTCATCATCTTCGGGTCTGGCGGATATGCTGATTTTTCCCTTATCTGTGAATTTAACAGCATTATTGATAAGGTTGGTAAGCACCTGCTGCATCCGTATCTCATCTGTTTCTATATACGGCAGTTTATCACTGATATCCAGTTCTATGCTAATGTTTTTTTCGCCTGCCATCGGCAGCATGTTTTCCCTGATATCGGTAAGCAGGGCTTTAAGTGATGTTTTACCCGGGAAGAGCTCCATCTTGCCTGATTCGATCTTCGAAAGGTCAAGTATCTCGTTTATCAGCTTAAGCAGGCTTTTCCCGTTTCTTTCCACAACCCGGAGGTACTTGTTCTCCTCTTCATCAAGTTTATCCCCTGCCTGGTCCAGGAGGACACCGGTAAGAGCCAGTATTGAGTTCAGGGGGGTTCTCAGTTCATGACTCATATTGGCCAGGAACTCGCTTTTCAGCCGGTTGGCTTCTTCAACCTCCATTGTTTTTTCACCCAATGTCTTGTTCTGTTGCTGCAACTCGTCCGATTGCTTCTGCAGCTCCTCTGCCTGCGAGTGCAGCTCTTCCGACTGCTCCTGTAGTTCTTCGGTCTGTGCTTCCAGTATATTGTTTGATTCTTTCAGTTCGGTCGCCAACTGCCTGGTTTTGTCATTTATTATATGTACAGCCAGGGCGTTGTTTATTGAAGTGACACTTTGCCTTACAGCCTCCAGACTTTCAGATGAGTATCTGTTAACGGTGCCTGCGGAGATAACGGCTGTAACTGTATCGCCTGTGCTGAGGGGGATGGTGATAATAGAAGAAGGAATTATTTCACCGGCGGTGGTTATAAACCTGAACCTTGACTTGTCATCAATATCCTTTATAAGCTGTATTGTTCGCGAGCTGACAGCAAGGCCTACCTCCCCTTCGGGATTTAAAGCATCGACAGGCTCCAGTGCTTCATTATTGAGTCCGCGCGAAAGAAAGGGTCTGTAAACATTATTCTCATGGTCGAGATGGTAGCATGCAATGAAATGTGAGCTGGTGATTTCCATCAGGGCGTCAAGAAGTGAGGCTGTGAAAGCTTCCAGGTTTTCTTTTCCTATTATGGCCCCGGATATCCTGGCCCTCATGGAATGTATTGTAGCAGATGATTCCAGTGCTGTTGCCATTTTGTTAAAGGACTCCGACAGGGCATGAATCTCTGAATATTTCTTTTCTTCACTGCGGACAGAGAGATTGCCTTCACCCATCTCATACGCTTTTCCCGTCAGATTCAGAAGAGGCTTTATCATTGCCTGTCCCAACAGGAAGGCCAGGATGATGACAGCTGCGCCTGTTAGCAGTATTATGATGGTAAAGACCAGGGAGATTATCCTTATGGGCCGGTAGGCTTCTCTTGTATCCTGTTTGACAACAAAGCCCCATTCCATTGAAGGGAACCAGGTATAGGCAGACAGCACTTTCTCACCCCGGTAATCGGGTGCCTCTGTGATGCCTGTTAACTTTTTCAGTGCCAGTGTGACGGGATCGGCATCAATTTTAAAGTTCAGTACTGCATCTTCCCGGTACCTGAGCTGGCTTAAGGCATAGCCCTCACTGTTGACAATCAGTGATTCGCCTGTTGTTCCCAGTCCTGACCTGTTATGCAGCAGCGGATACAGTGATGCATTAAGATCAATCCTTGTTACGATGACACCGATGATATGATTATTATGCTGCATGCAGACTACAGGTGAGGAAAGTAATAATTGCGATTTTCCTGTTTCGGGCGATTTATGTATTTTCCCCGTATGCAATTTTTTTGTTTCCATTGGGCGCATGAAATATTCGCGGTCTGATTTATCAGCTCCCGTGCTTGAAGGGTCAGATGAAAGCATCACCTGTCCTTTGACCGCATCAAGAAAGAATATCTCGCTGTAATCACTATAAGTTCTCTGGTAACGTTTTATCAGCTCATGTGCTGCGTTAAGCACATGCTTATCGAGTTCTGTCTGGCTCCCTTTTGCCAGGATGTTTTCCAGGGAGCGTATCTCGTAATCGCCCGCTATAACTGCTATATCCCCTTCTCTTTCCTCAAGCCACTGCTCCAGCCTGTTCACCTTAAAATCCCGCACGGCCTCAAGGTTGTCAAATGTTATCTGCCTTATGGTTTTTACGCTGCTGGTGAAAACAATGGCGAAAACAATGGCAAGGGGTATAATGCCTATAAACAGCAGCCAGAAGATCAGTCGTGTTTTTATACTGGGTTTTTTCATAAGGCTGTTATTTTTTTAAATATTTTGCAGTATCTGCTTGCATTGCTGAAAGCCGGGGCAACACTGTTATCAGGCATCTCTGCCTCTCCCAGCACCAGTATTCCTCCCGGGTTAAGGGACCTCAGCAGTTTTTTAAATATAATCTCCTGAATTTCTTTTTCATAATATATAAGCACATTTCTACACAGCACAATGTCAAATCCACCGAAAAGGCTGTCCCTGGGTACGCCGGTCTTCCTGTCAAGCAGGTCATAGGATGAAAAATACACGGAATCTTTGATACGCGGGATAAGCGAATATTTTTTATCGGGATGATAGACGAAGTATTTCCCCAGCAGCCCGAATTTTATCTCTTCCAGCGCTGCGGCATTATATGTGCCTTTACGTGCTGCCTGCAGCGATTTTTCATTAATATCGGTTGCAAAGATGCTGATATTGACCGGATCTTTTGTGCGGTCCAGTAAATCGGTCATAATAATAGCCATTGTGTATGCCTCTTCGCCCGTTGCACAGCCGGCTGACCATATTCTGAGCTCATGGTCATTCTTTTTCAGCTTCTGTTCAATAAGGGGAGGGATGATGATTTTTGATAGGTATTCAAAGCAGAGTGCATCCCTGAAAAAGCGGCTGACATTTATTGTAAGCACATCTATAAGCCGGTCATATTCACCCGGCTCTGATTGTAAATAATCAAAGTACTCGCCGTAATTGCCCGTACCGGTCCCGGTCATCCTTCTGTTCACCCGTCTTTCAATCATTCCTGTGGTGGCGCCTGAAAAATCAAAACCCCTGTTTTTTTCCAGGTCGGCAAGGATCTTTTTGAGTCCGGGTTGCAATATTTTTTTCTCAGGCATAAGAGAGTTATTTGTTTTAAGCCGGGATTGATCATCATGTCAGTACTGGCTTGATTTCCCTGTATTATTTAACAGGATTGCCTGCGCACTGCGCAAATTTCGTTAAAATATACGAATTTTTTTTATTGAATTTTTAAAAGGTAATTATTGTCACAGAACATTAACATATAAAAAGATAGCTGTCTTTATGCTGATTAAGATGATTATTATAACTTGCAACTTATTACCGCGGATTAAGACATACGGACTAAATAATATATTATTATGAAAAGGGCGGTTCCATGCCGTGCGAAAAATTTCTATAAAAAATATTTTAACGGATGAATCTTAACAGGCGCAATTTTTTAAAAACGGGCGGGGTTGCCGTGGCCGGGGCTGTACTAATGCCGCCCCTGGCACAGTCGTGCAACAAGCTGAAAATATCTGTAAACGTGAAGGACTACCTTGATCATTTCGGGATGAGCACCGCGACACTCGGGAGGGTGATCGCCGAAGCCATGTCAAAAGGGGGCGATTATGCCGACCTTTTCTTTGAACATAAAATAAGTAATACTATTGGTCTGCAGGACGGTAAGGTTAATACGGCCTCTTCAAATATTGACTATGGGCTTGGTATAAGGGTGCTTAAAGGCGACCAGACAGGTTTT
>CAZGUR010000007.1:0-4650 GCA_964529295.1 uncultured Rikenellaceae bacterium
AGGTTGCCGGCATCATAAGGAAGTGTGCCTATGTTTGCATGCCATCTCTTAAGATCGTGCAGCCTGTGACCTTCCCAGCAAAGTTCCCAGTACCTCTCCTGGCGTATCTCATCCTGTGTTGCAGCGCCGGTAATAAGAGGAGCCTCTGCCCTGTCGCGGAGAACATTGATATCCTGGGTCGGGGTATTGGGTCCGACCATAGGTCCTGTAGCCTCAAAATTGGCTTCCGCTCTTACCAGGTACATCTCTGCCAGTCTTATAAGTGGTATATTGGCATAATAATCGCCCCACTTTGATGTGTTGATACCACCGCTGTTATTGATATTGCCAACACCGTAATAGTACATTTTCGATATATTGGCTATGGTATAGCTGTCGTCCATCTCAGCCGCACCCTGGTACTCTGCCCTCAGGTCGCCAGGCTCAAAACTGTCGAGGAACACCTGCTGGATATCATAATCGCCCCTTCCCATACCATTGAGTGAGGCGTACATAACAGTCAGCCATGAGGTGTTGCTAGCTATATTATTCTGAAGTGCAAAGATATCTTCACTGCTGGCCTCGTTATTATTAAATGCGTCCAGCGGTGTTTCCGTAAGTACATAGTTGCCTGATTCGATAACCCTGTTTGCCTCTGTGGCAGCATTGCTGAAATCGCCCATCTGCAGGTATATCCTTGCAAGTACAGCGCTGGCAGCATAGGTGTCTGCATATACATCATTGCCATCGGGTAACATATCTTTTGCATCTGTCAGGTCATTAACCGCCTGTGTATAACATTCCTCCACTGTACTCCTTGCCACATCAACAGCATCGCTGACATCATTGGTTGGAGTGGTAATAAGGGGTATCCCCAGCTGGCTGTTTGTCTGGCCGGCCTCATATGGCAGACCATAAAGCCTGGTCATCTCAAAGATCACCCATCCCCTGAGGAATTTGGCTTCACCTTCCACTCTTTCGGCATCATCAGTATCAAGAACGGCAAGCGTTTCAGGGTCAAGAAGCGTATTACAGATATTAATAAGCTGGTAAGCTTCAATCCATGTGCCTTCCACATATGAATTGGTAACAGCTATCTCCTTGTTGACAATCTCACGGGGTTGTTCATATGTTCCTATAAATCTCAGGTCGCCCGAAGCGGCAAGCAGTTCACTGTACTCATTAAAGGTGCTTCCGAAAATATCACCGTCACGTGCCTGGAGGTAAGCCCCTACAAGTGTAGCCTGAATATTATCGGCTGTTGTGAGAGCGGTGCCTGCATCGATTGATTGCTGCGGCTTAATATCCAGCTTTTCATCACATGATGAGCTGAAGATCATCACCGGTATTATAAGCAACCATAATAGTCTGTTAAATATTTTATTTTTCATGATATTCATAGTTTGCTGTTTTTTTAGAAAGTAAGGTTTATACCGATAGAATAGGTTTTTGCCTGTGGTGCGGTGTAGAAGTCATAGCCCTGGATTATATTCTGGCTCTGGGTTGATCTTCCTGTACCCAGGTAGTTAACCTCAGGATCCCATCCTTCATAGCTTGTAAGGGTAAACAGGTTCTGTACACCGATAAATACTCTGGCACTGTTCATCTTCAGACGCGTAAGTAAATTATCAGGCAGATTATATCCCAGGGTTACATTTCTCACCCTCATATATGAACCGTCTGTAAGGTAACGGCTCGACTCACGTGATCCGTTGGAGTATCCTAACCTTGGTTGTGGGACATCTGTTATATCACCCGGCTCCTGCCACCTGTCCATCTGGTCTAGAGTCTGGTTGTCAAACCATTCAGCGTTGGCCGACTGATAACCTCCACCTCCGTTATATATCATATTGCCATAAACAAAGCTGAGAAGTATGTCAAGATCAAAACCCTTGTATTCAAAGTGGTTTGACAGACCGCCGGTAAAGTCGGGGTTAGGTGAGCCCACAACCATAGGAGTTGCCAGGTTATAATTACTTGTTGTCTCATCACTTCCTTCCTCAAGATAATAAAGGGCATCACCGTTATCAGGATCGACACCTGCATACTTACGCATCTTCCATACACCTATTGGTTGTCCTTCCATTACGTAGTTAAGCCCGTTGGGTGTTATCTCCGGACCGTTAACATCAAGCACTTTATTTTTGTTAAAGGCAATATTGAAGTCTGTTGTCCACTTAAATGAACCTACAAGGTTATTTGAATGCAGTGCAAACTCAAAGCCTTTGTTTTCGAGGGCTCCAACATTACTCCATACTCCGGTGAAACCAGAAGTGGCCGGCAATGTACGGTAAAGCAGCAGGTCTGTTGTCTGCTTATTATAATAGTCTATCTCACCGGTTAGCCTGTTATTAAAGAAACCGAAATCAATACCTATATCGAGCTGGGCTGTTGTTTCCCATCCCAGTTCATTGCTGGCAAGCTGTGTTGCCCTCAGACCGTTACGTCCTGCATAGTTAACACCTGAATACAAAGCAAGGTGTGCATAATCGGGTATACCCGAGTTACCTGTCAATCCATAGCTGGCTCTCAGCTTGAAATAGCTAAGTATATTCTCAATGCCATCCATAAAGTTTTCATCGGATATTATCCATCCTACTGATCCGGCAGGGAAGAAACCATACCTGTTTTCAACACCGAACCTTGATGATCCGTCCATACGTCCACTCAGTGTAAAGAGGTATTTGTTATTATACTGGTAATTGGATCGGGCAAAATACGAGAGATAGGATGTCCCCTCATCCCAGCTGCTGAAAGCTGTTGCTTCAGCGGCAGATGCAATATTCTGGAAGTCATCAGTAGGAAAACCCTTACCTTCTACATTCGAACCGGTGGTCTTTGACTCCTGGTATGACATACCGCCCACCAGGCTGAGATTATGTGCCTCCTGCACCAGTGCATATGTGAAGTAATTATCCCAGTTATAGTTCACCACCCGCACAGACCTGTTCTGTGCTTCACCGGCCGGACCGGCACCTATGGTTTCACGTCCCCAGAAGTTTTTCTCTCTCAGGTCAATGATGTCTGCACCGAAATCTGTCCTGAACGACAGCCCCTTGAATAATTCATAGTTTGCATAAGCATTTGACAGCGACCTGAATGTTACCTGGTTATTGTATGAGTCGCGCAGGGAAATAAGACCATTATAATATATAGTGTTTTTATTGAGTTCCCCTGTCTCAGGATCATATACAGGTGTTACGGGAGCCTGTGCCACAAGCTGCAGCGGAGTGGCAAAAGCATTGTCATTCTCCACCCTGTCCATTTCTGTCCTCATTATATTCAGGTTAACACCATAGTTTAACCTGTCACTCGGATTCTGATCCAGACTAACCTTGCCGTTAAACTTATTCATGCTGTTACCCCTGAGGATACCCACGGTATTATCATAGGTCATACCCGCAAAAAAGGTGCCTGTCTCGGAACCACCGCTGGCACTCAGGTTAACCCTGTTGATAGAGCCTTTCTGAAAAGCCTCTTTCTGCCAGTCAGTATCCCATCCCTGGTCCCACTGGTCGCCAACATACATCTCCCAGATGTCCTCTTTAGGAAGCCAGTCCCACACATAGCCGTCGACCGACACATTATCCATAGCCTCATTAAAGAGCTCCAGGTACTGTTCGGCATTCAGCCATTCACGCATACGGGTGGGCTCACTGATACCTGTAGTATATCTGAAATTAAACTGTGTTTCGCCGGCCTTACCGCTTTTTGTTGTTATGATAACAACACCGTTGGATGCTCTTGAACCATATATAGCAGCTGCAGAGGCATCTTTAAGAACCTGTATTGACTCAACATCAGACATATTTATATCGGCAAGGGGACTGGTCGGCTGATTGCCCGTGTTACTCAGATTCTGTGATGTAACGGGAACCCCGTCAATAACATATAAAGGCTGGTTATTGGCCGATATGGATGACGAACCTCTAATCCTCATCTTCACTGTCTCACCCAGCTTACCGCTGGCCTGCTCAATGAAAACACCTGAAGTCTTACCCTGTATGGCTGATTCAAAGCTTACAGCGGGAAGGTCTGCCAGACCTTCAGTCTCCACTTTTGTGATGGATCCACTGAGCTGGCGCTTGATAGCCGAACCGTAACCTATAACCACCACCTCGTCAAGCCCGACATTATCGAGCTCCAGGGCTACATCATAAACACTGGCATCGCCTACTGTTATCTCCTGTGTCTTCATGCCAACAAAGCGATACACAAGAACATCACCCTCGCTGGCGGTAATTAAATAATTACCATCCAGATCGGATGTAACGCCTGTGGTTGTTCCCTTAATTGTCACTGTCGCTCCGACAATGGTTGTACCATCCTCAGCATCAGTGATAGTACCTGTCACTGTCTTCTCCTGGGCAGAGACCAACAGTCCCGCAGCACAAAAGAAAAACATAAATAATAAAAATTTTCTCATATTAGAATATTTAGGTTAGGTAAATAAAAAAATAACTGATTGTATTTATTTTGAAAAAAAATAAATATCCTATTATCACAAAAGACGCGCAAGTTAAAAAAAAATTGCATCATATAAACAAATTTCACTGACATATACCTACCAGAAGCCCGTTCTTCGATGCTTACAGAATATTAATAATTTTACATTAAAATGACCGCCCACAGATATTTCACCCTATTGGAGAGGGTAAAATCCTAAAAAAC
>CAZGUR010000007.1:4660-6387 GCA_964529295.1 uncultured Rikenellaceae bacterium
AACCAGCACTTTCGTCCGGGAAATATTTCCATCCCTGTACCCGGTCTCAAAGATATATAAGCCGCCGGGCATATTGCCGGTGTCAACTGTAAACCTACGGGACGGGTCGCTTATCTCCCTTACCAGAAGCCCCGTGTATGAATATATGCGCAGGTAACCGGGGATTGCACCACTACCCATATCTATATTTATAATGCCTGAAGCAGGATTAGGATAAATCCTGGTCCTGTCCAGACTATTATCATATATTGCAGTTGCAGCAGCGGTGGTATCTGCAACTGTAAGTACCACCTCAACATCAACAGAATTATTATACCTGTCGCTTATAAAGAACTTCAGTGTATCACTTCCTTCATCCTCCCCGCCAAATATCCAGCCGGTACGGATACTGTCATTATCCAGATAATACTTTTGAACCCAGGCATTATCGATAAAAAGCGAATCGCTGAGCATTACTGTCTCATACTCATTATCACAGGCCTCATCAATCACTTCTGCCTTTGTCACCGCCGTTCCGGCAGGCAGATTTAAGGGAGCTATGGTATCTGACAGGCTTATGCCCGTCGGATAGTAATATGGCTGTATCCCAAAAACAGCTGCATTGTTTTCAGAATAATCCCGGGATTCGGGTTTCAGGCTGTTTATCAGGAAATATCCGTTAGATCGTCCGGTCCATCCCCAGTTTACATGAAAATAATTCGGGTCCCGTGAACTTAGTCTTTTTACACCGTCTATATTAAAGGCATGCCCTGATTTGCCATCATTACCGTCGCCCCTGAAAATTAAGGGCCGTCCGGCAACCAGCTCATCTATAACTCCCTGCTCCCAGGAGCTTTCAAGCTCCCATTCTCTCTTATACTTAATTTTTTTTGACATTTTAAAATAGTCCCACATTGCCGCCAGCGTTTTAGAGGTATTTGCCGAAGAGCCATCCGGCCCGAATTTCATATCCACTGCAACCGCACAATGAAAAAGAAGGAGGGCATTATAATCATCAGGTTTGCTTCCCGACATCGAATCCCATTTATAAGCCGTTTCATTAAATCTGGCTTCAATAACACCGTAATCACCCCTGTTGATCTCTTTGAAGCCAGTACCCGTATCAGGAACATGGTATACACTCAAAGCCTGAGCCATAGCCACAGCTACACATCCGACATAGGTGTGCCCGCCGGGGCCCAGACTGTCTTCAGGGCAGAACCTGTTCCAGCCCCTGCCCTGTCCCCATAACACTTCAATAAGAGGGTCAACAATTAATTTATCTTCTTCAGCTACATTTTTTGCATTACCTTCATTCCAGCCCGGATGCTCCTGAAAATTCTTCTCTTTCCTGATATCTGCTATCTGATCAGAATATTTCCCCAACATCGCTATGAAAGCAGGACTCCCGCCGGCAACAGGCCGGTTAAAATTACCTGTATCATTGAATGCCAGAACGGGAATCACTTTTTTATCACCCGACAAAAGAATCCATCCGCCACCTTCAATGTTTACAACAAAAATCCCGGCTTCCTCCTTGTTGAACAAGGTATCTATTGATCCTATTGCTCGCTGACCGGCAGGGAAAAAATCAGACATATGGCCCTGCGCCACTCTTATTAAACTCTCTTTATCCGGAGCCTGTGCGGAGATAATCAGAAAAGAGCAAAAAAATAATATGAGTAATGAAATATTTCTTTTCAATTGGGTAGTAATAATTAATAATGACAAATATTGCATAAATTATG
>CAZGUR010000007.1:6397-23486 GCA_964529295.1 uncultured Rikenellaceae bacterium
GCTTACTGACATACTAATTATGAATTTTATTAACAAAGGGCATTCCCGGTGTGGCCCGGATCGGCTCGATCACCGGCAGCGACCGGGGGCGTGGCAGGGATGGTCATCTGTCAAAGCTTCTGAGCCTGATAACAGATATGCCTATGCTAATGGCATGCTAATGAATACAATAATAATTTGTTAATTAATCATTCACCTGAAGCTCCTTCAAAAAAGGATTTTTGCTTATTTTTAGAGGCCCGGAGCCACAGCTTCAACAAACATAAAGAATAATCGCAACTTCCTTATCATGAGCAATTTTGTGCATTTACATCTTCATTCACAGTACTCAATACTTGATGGTGCATCAAAAATCAGTGAGCTCATTGAAATAGCTTCTGAACTCGGTATGCCGGCCGTGGCCCTGACAGATCACGGCAATATGTTCGGGGTTAAGGAATTTCACAATGCTGCCAGGGAGGAAGGCATCAAACCCATAATAGGTGTTGAGGCATATGTGGCACGCCGGTCAATGCAACAGAGCACAGACAAGGAAGACCGCTCCGGCAATCATATAATATTACTGGCCAAAAACTACACCGGATACAGGAACCTTGTCAAGATCGTATCCCTCTCCTGGACAGAAGGCTTCTATTATAAACCAAGGATAGACAAAGACCTGCTGAGGAAATATAATGAAGGCCTGATTGCAACATCAGCATGCATCGCGGGTGAGATACCTTCAGCCATACTTGAGGGCGATATGGATAAGGCTGAAAAGGCTCTTCTTGAGTACATGGAGATTTATGGTGATGACTTCTACCTCGAGGTACAGAGACATAAAACAGGGGATCCTTTTTACGATAATGATACCCTGGCAAGGCAGAACACAGTGATAGAGGCATACAGGGAGCTTTCGGAAAAGACAGGTGTCAAGATTGTTGCCTCCAATGATGTTCATTTTCTCAGGGCGGAGGATGCAGAAGCACATGACAGGCTTATATGCCTTAACACCGGCAAGGAGCTGGACGACCCCAACAGGCTGAGATACACCAAGCAGGAATATTTTAAAACGGCGGAAGAGATGGCCGAACTCTTTCATGACTGCCCGGAGGCCATAGACAACAGCCTGGAGATAGCCAGTAAGGTTGAGGACTATGAACTCAACCACAAGCCTATCATGCCGGAATTCCCCATACCGGAGGAATTTGAAAACAAGGATGATTACCTGAGGCACCTGAGCTATAAAGGGGCAAAAGAAAGGTGGGGAGAGATAAGCAAAGAGCTGGAGGAGAGGCTCGACTTTGAGCTTGAGACAATTAAGAAGATGGGTTATCCCGGGTACTTCCTTATTGTTCAGGACTTTCTCAATGCAGCCAGGGATATGGGGGTGTCTGTAGGTCCGGGCAGGGGATCCGCAGCAGGCTCAGCCGTTGCTTATGCACTCAGGATAACAGATATTGACCCTATTAAATACAAGCTGCTTTTTGAACGTTTCCTTAACCCCGACCGTATATCAATGCCGGATATTGATATTGACTTTGACGAGGATGGGAGGGACCAGGTACTTAAGTATGTTGTCGATAAGTATGGACACGACCGGGTAGCACATATCATCACTTTCGGCACCATGGCAGCCAGGATGGCAATACGGGATGTGGCCAGGGTACAGAACCTGCAACTGACGGATGCTGACAGGCTGGCCAAGCTGGTACCCGAAAGACCAGGCACAACCTTAAAATCTGCCTTCGGAGAGATACCAGAGCTGCAAAAGGAAAGGACCTCCGAAAATGAACTGATATCCCGCACCCTGCAGTATGCCGAGGCGCTGGAAGGATCAGTGCGACATACAGGCGTGCATGCCTGCGGCATAATAATAGGTCGCGATCCCCTCTCTGAGCATATCCCCCTGTGCACAGCCAAAGATACAGACCTGTATGTGACACAGTATGACGGCAACCATGTTGAATCGGTGGGATTGCTGAAGATGGACTTTCTGGGACTCAAAACACTGTCAATAATAAGGGATGCCATTGAGAATATAAAGCTGTCAAAAGATACAGACCTTGACATCTCAAAGGTGCCCCTTGATGATAATAAAACATTTGAGCTGTATTCAAGGGGAGAGACCACAGCACTCTTTCAGTTCGAATCGGAAGGGATGAAAAAACATCTCCGTGAGCTCAAGCCCAACCGCTTCGAGGACCTGATAGCCATGAATGCCCTTTACCGTCCGGGACCCATGGAATATATCCCGAAATTTATCAGGCGTAAGCATGGTTATGAAAAGATTGACTTTCCTCTGCCCGAGATGGAGAATCATCTTAAAGACACCTACGGGATAACGGTGTACCAGGAACAGGTCATGCTGCTGTCACAGGAACTGGCGGGATTCTCAAAGGGACAGGCCGACTCCCTCAGGAAAGCCATGGGCAAGAAAAAGAAGGAGCTGATGGACCTGCTGAAAGTCAAATTCTTCGAAGGATGCAGGGAAAGAGGACATGATGAAAAGATAATAGATAAGATATGGACCGACTGGGAGGCCTTTGCACAGTATGCCTTTAATAAATCCCATTCCACCTGCTATGCATACGTGTCCTATCAGACAGCCTTTCTGAAAGCAAATTACCCTGCTGAATTTATGGCTGCCGTGCTGAGCCGCAATATCAACGACATAAAAAAACTGACCATCTTTATGGATGAAGCACGCCGTATGGGTATTGAAGTGCTTGGTCCTGATATCAATGAAAGCAATGTGAAATTCACGGTTAACCAGGACGGAAACATAAGATTCGGACTGGGGGCCATAAAGGGAGTGGGACGTTCAGCAGTGATAGGCTTGATAGAGGAAAGGGAAGCTAAGGGTTTTTTTACCTCTGTATACGACCTTGTTGAAAGGGTTAATCTCAACACCCTTAATAAAAAAAGCCTGGAGGCAATGGCCCTGGCAGGTGCCTTCGACTGCTTTACGGGAATGAACAGATCACAGTTCTTTGAAGAAGACAGCAAGGGACAGGTATTTATTGAAAACCTGGTAAGATACGGTAACAGGCTTAAGAACGAGATAAGCACCGCCCAGCAATCACTGTTTGGCGATACCGGAGGCTTCGAGGTGGTAAAGCCGGTGCCGCCCGATACCGCTGAATGGCCCAAGCTGGAGAAACTCAACAGGGAAAAAGAGGTGGTGGGCGTCTTTCTCTCTGCCCATCCGCTGGATGATTTCAGGCTTGAGATGAAAACATTCTGCAATATTCAGATACGTGAGCTCAGTAAGCTGCATGAACATCTAAATAAGGAAGTGACTATAGCAGGCATGGTAACAGAGGCCAAAAGCGGGACAAGCAAGAACGGTAAGCCATACGGGTCATTTACTCTGCAGGACTATACTGACTCCTTCAGGTTTATGCTCTTTGACAAGGACTATGTCAATAACAGCAAATACTGCAACCCAGGGTATTTCCTGATGGTCAGAGGCCTGGTACGCAATCGCAGGTACAGGGAAGAAGAGCTGGAGGTAAAAGTGCAGAATATCCACCTTCTTACCAGCGTCAGGGATGAACTAATTAAATCATTCACTGTTATTATACCTGTTGACATTATTAATAATGAACTGGTGGGTAAGATAAAAAAGATGGCAGAGAAAAACAGGGGTAATACGGAACTCAGGTTTATGGTTGCCGACCCTGTTGAAAAGATAAGTGTGTCACTTTTTTCACGTACGGTAAAGATCAATATTACAAATGATATAATAAGATTTATTGAATCTGTGCCCGGAATGGAATTTAAAGTAAATTAATTATCTTTGCTGCCTCATAATTAAGGATTAATTACAAAACATAATAATACAATGGAAATACAGGTTAATGACGCAAATTTTGATGAGGTGGTACTTAAGTCCGATAAACCCGTGATGGTTGATTTCTGGGCGGAATGGTGCGGCCCGTGCCGGATGATTGCTCCTTTTATGGTAGAGATGGCAAAGGAATTCGAAGGCAAGGCGCTGGTTGCCAAGTGCGACGTGGATGACAGTCCGGGTGTAGCCGCCAAATTCGGCATCCGCAACATACCCACAGTGATGTTCTTCAAAGGTGGAGAGGTAGCAGACAAGCAGGTGGGAGCTGTGCCCAAAACTAATTTTGTCTCAAAGCTGGAAGCTCTGATCGACTGATAATAACAAAGAAAAGACAGGCCGTTCACAGCTGGACGGCCTTTTTTGTACCCCGCTAAACGATAAAGGTATGAATATATGCATCTTCGCTGCCTCAAGCAGTAAAATTGACAGGATATATTTTGATGCAGCCTCCCGCCTGGGAGAACTGATGGCAGAAGGAGGTCATAATATTGTTTATGGCGGTGGAGGCATTGGTCTGATGGGAGCTATGGCCAATGCAGCCATGGCGAAAGGGGCAAGGATAACAGGTGTGCTGCCCGCTTTTATGTACGATAACGGCTGGGGTCATAAAGGTATCGATGAGCTGATAGTAACAGAAGATATGGGCTCAAGGAAGAAAAAGATGTTTGAGTTGTCAGATGCCCTCATAACACTGCCCGGGGGGGCCGGGACGCTTGAGGAGCTGACTGAAGCCATCACTCTCAAGCAGCTGGGTCTTTTCAGGGGACCCCTTATAATGCTTAATACCGCATCTTATTATTCACCACTGATATCTTTCCTTGAAAGTGCCATAGATAAAGGCTTTATGCTTCCGGCGCATAAAAAGATCTGGGCGGTAGCCGGAACACCGGAGGAGGCTATGCAAGCAGCAGCAGGGTATCAGGACTGGCATGACGACCCCGCCAGCATAGCAAAGATATAGTTATCAGGGTATCCTGCCCGGCCTGTATAGCAAAAATATAGTTATCAGGGTATCTTTGTGCCTATGATAAGTATATCATCTACCTGTGCCATATCCCCCATCCACTCATTAATGGTCTTGAGCAATTGTTCTTTCTGCTCCTGCAGAGGCAGTGAGGATATTCTGAGGAACTCATTCTTGAGGTTTACCGCCTTGAATTTTTTACCTGCCGGTCCGCCGAACTGGTCAGCATAACCATCCGAGAAAAGATACAGGGTATCTCCTGATCGTATATCAAGTTCTACATTGTTAAATTTCTTCTCCCTTGCTGAGACCATACCTATAGGGAACCTGTCGGCTTTAACGTTTATCAGCTCACCGTCCCGTACAATCACCAGAGGATTATATGCCCCGGCATATTCAAGGCTGCGTTCTGTCTTGTTATACGCTATAAGCGACAGGTCCATACCGTCATTTATCACCTCGTCACCCCGCTGTATCAGGGACCTTGAAACCTCAACATTAAGCTGGTCCAGTATAGCTGCAGGTCTTGTTATACCATACTCCCTGACTATCTTGGTAAGCGAGTTATAGCCTATGATAGACATAAAAGCTCCCGGCACACCATGACCCGTGCAATCAACGGCTGCTATAAACTGTATATCACCGTTATCATGCATCCAGTAAAAATCGCCGCTGACAATATCCTTGGGAAGGAACAGCACAAAGGTGTCATCAAAACTGTCTTCAGGCGGCAGCATGGCCATCTGTATCCTTTCAGCATACCTTATACTGGCGGTTATATCCCTGTTCTTCTCCTCAATAACCATGCTTTTCTGTACAACCTCAGCAGTCCTTTCCTCCACCTTCTCCTCCAGTATCCTTTTCTCACGGATAAGGTTCTGCTCCCTTACCTTAATATATACCATTACCCCCACTGTCAGAAGTATAAGCATAAATATTATAAAGACAGGACTGGCATAGAAAGGAGGTTTAATAACAAAGCTGTAGGTAACTGGCTCCTCGTTCCATATGCCGTCACTGTTCTGGGCTATAACCTTAAAAGTGTACCTGCCCGGTGACAGCGCCGAGTATATTGCCGTTGTATGTTCTGTCTCCGGCCTCCAGTCCGGATCAGCACCCTCAAGCATAACTTTATAGCTTACAGCCTCCGGATTTGTAAGGCATACACTGTAATAATGAAAAGCTAAATTCTTTTCCTTATACCTGAGCCGCAGGTTCTCCTCCATCATCCTCTCTTCAAAATTAACAGTAAGGCTCTTTATATGTGTCAGGGGCTCAGTATCGGGCGGAGGAATCCTCTCAGGTGCCAGCATCGTTGCACCGTTGGCAGTACCGAACCACAGGTGCCCCCTGCTGTCCAGAAAAGAGGCATTCTGCTTTGTCTCAATACCCACGAAGCCGTTCTCCTCCGTATAGGTATTTATGGTTTCCTTTTCAAGATTATAGCGGTTCAGGCCCCTATTGGTACCAATATATAATGAACCATTATTATCCGGCTGCAGCTGGTTTATATTATTGGACAGCAATCCGTCTTTCTCGGTGATATGCACAGCAACGGTGTCATCCCTCAAGCCGTAAACACCGAACCTTGTGCCTATCCAGACTGTGCCGTCAGGCGTTTCATTTATACATGTAGGGCTCAGGCCGTTATTAAGATTGATTATCTCAAATGAGTCTTTTGCCGGGTCATATTTAGTGAGTCCTGTACTACTCTCTGAGCCTATCCACACCCTGCCGCTGCTATCGGCATATAATGCCGTTATATTCAGTCCGGCCAGGCCGTCAATCTGTGTATAGCGCCGTCCGCTGTTTCTCTCTGTATCCCAGAAAGCAACGCCTTCATGGGTGCCTATCCAAAGATTATTATCATTATCCACGGCCAGTCCGGTAACTATAAGGTCATCATAGAGTATACTGTTCAGCCTGCTGTCCCATACAAAATCGTTAATATTAAAATCGTAGCGAAAAACACCCCTGCTCCAGACCCCTATCCACAGCTCATCATTTCTGTCACTTACAATAAATCTTATCTTATCTCCAATATTATGTGTTTCCCCGTAATAAAACACTGGTATGCCTATTTCAGGATCATAAAGGGTTAAGCCCTCATTGGTGCCGAACCAGAACCTGTTGTATTTATCCTCTGCTATGGCCCAAACATTCTTATCCCTGAACATATTATCAGAGATATAGTTTATAAGATGATCACCTTTGAAAACATGCACACCGTTACTCTGGCTGCTAATAATCATATTGCCTTCCCTATCTTCCATTATACTGCGTATCTCCTGTGCAGGCAGGCCATTGGTATTATTATAGTTTCGTATTTCACCGTCACTGAATACACTGACACCCCCGCCAAAGGTTCCCACCCATACCTGTCCGTTGGAATCTTCGGTAATACAGCTGACCCAGTTATTGGCCAGACCGTCCCTGGCATCATATACTATTAGCTCACCCTCCGGCGGAAAATAATAGAGTCCCCCGTGATATGTCCCGAACCACCTGCCACCCTCACTGTCCTCCATCATAGCTATAGTAGCGAAATAGCTGGTAAGGCCTTCAGGTCTGTACGATTCAAAAAGATCACTGGCAGAATTAAATTTTTTAATGCCTGCATCAGGTGCTATACAGTATAGTTCCCCTCCCCTGTCAATATAAATATCTGACACCTGGTCGCTCAGACCCTGTCCCCCCCGGTACTGCTTAAGCTGCAATATCTCTGTTCCGGGATCCGGAAAGTCTGCCGACAATGCGCCTGAGAACTGTGTTGCAAGCCACAGTTTGCCATTATGCAATGTTATACCTGCTATATCTCCCTTAACCTCTATGGTATCAAAGCCTATCTGATGAAAAATATTATCTTCATAACAGCTCAGTCCACCGTTAAGATGGCCTATCCATATCCTGCCGGTATGGTCTTCATATATTGACATAACACCCCCCGGGGCCAGACCGTCATCGGATGAGAAATTTTCAAAGACTGAACCATCCCATCTTGTGATGCCGCTTTCCGTTCCCAGCCACAGGTAATCAGCCCTGTCCTGTATTATGGTATATACCTTCGAGGAGCTTAGTTCGTCCGAAACCCCGTAACTGTCAAAGTAATATGTCTGCGCTGATGCGCCATGAACCAACACTGATAAAATGATGATCACCAGGACAGAGGGCCTGATGATCATCTGTAAGAAAGTAGGTCTTTCCTTCTTCATATAATATTATTTCGCTATAAAGAAAAATGTCCCGTTCTCATCCCTCAGTCCGGCTATCTTCCCAAACTGTGGCGTCTGCTTGTCCGCATTCCTTACTGCTGCTGTAACGCTGGACACTACCTCTTCAATAGGTATACAGGCCTTGGGATTATTCTCAAGTGTGTTGGCAAAGGTGCGGGTGAATTGGGAATCGTCGGATGCCAGCTCCCTCTCTGCAGATGAAAAAACCTGGGCCGACTTATACTGCGTGGCCTGCCAGTCGTCACAGCTCCTTATGGTTGGCGTCGACCGCATGGCGGTGTAGAAGCTTGGTCCGGACTCGCATGCATCGGTAACAACAAGGGTATGTGTAAGGATATTGGTATACGGTTCCATGGCAGCCCTGAGGGTATTGATATTGAAATATGTAAATTCATCATCACGCTGTGCATCCACCGGTATCCAGTAACCAACTTCATTGACAAACTTACCATGTCCGGCATACCATACCATAAGTGATTTTACCTGGTTCGCCTTAATCAGGTCCCTCAGCTCTATGGAGAAGAATTTCTCCATCTCATCCTTCGTCAGGTCCTTCTTATGTATAATATTATGTATCTGATATTTGGCAAGCGCCCCCTTCATCAGGTTGATATCCTTTACAGGGCCATCGAGACTGGCAAAAGAGCTGTAGTTTGAATTCTCTACAAAAACCACCCATGTTTTACCCATGGGATTATCTGCTGTTATAGCAGCCCCTTCCCTGTTAAGTATAAAATCCTTTTCCTGCCTGTTACCGAACACATCCTCGGCTATCACCTTTATCTTATTTTTATTCAGTATATTGACCGTAGCCGTAAAGGTAGGATTCTCCTGTTCAACAGGGTAACTGGCTGTAACACCTTCTATGAAAATAGATTTTATCAGGCTGTTATCCTCAACCTTGCCCTGTATAAACAGTTGCGGATCATTTCTCTGCAGCATTATCTGGCCATCATCCCCGGCATAGGGCACCATTATTGATATCTCGGGCGGGGTGATCTCAGTGCGGATAATATTATATTCCAGGGTGGTCTTATTATCATAGTTATCCGTTGCCACCAGGTTTATCTTTTCAGTATCTTCAATATCAAGATTGGCAAGGAATTCATAGTTACCATCTGAGCCCTGCTCAAACAAGGATTCATTGCCGTTAACAACAAGGGATTTCAGCGGACTCTCCTCCACTATTGTGCCTGATACAATAAGCTTCTCGGCATCCCCTTTCACCTCGATTACCGAACCTTGCACCTCGGGGCTGACTATCGAGACTTTTGGAGGATCGCTCTCGCGCTTTATCTCATAAAGCCTGTTTTCAGCCTCACTAAGCATTTTACGCGCCCTCATATCAAACTCTGACAGTTCGGTTATAAGGGAATAATCTTTTGCTGCCATCTCATAGTTCATGGTATTCTCGTATGACTCGGCCCTCTTGAAATAATATTCCGGGTTTGACTCATTGAGGGCTATGGCCTTGGAAAAATCATTAATCGCATTCGAATGCTGGTTAAACTCCTGGTAATATGTCCCCCTGTTATAATAATGCTCAGGATTATCAGGTTCAATAAGTATATTCCTCGAGATATCATTGATAGCCGAAGGATAATCCAGCTGCTCAATAAATATCCTGCTGCGCGTAAGGTAAGCATCGGTATTCCTGTCATTATAATCCAGCACAGCTGTGCAATGACCCATTGCCTGATCCAGGGAACCAAGCCTTACCAGCAGGTTGGCCAGTGCCAGCCTGGCATCATCAAAACGCTTATCCTTTTTTACCGAATTCTCGAAGTCTTTTTTTGCAAGTATGTCGTTATTGAGCCTCTCATAGGCCAGTCCGCGCTGGTAATAATTCAATGCATCCTCATCAAATAGCATGGCTGTATCTGACACTTTCAGTGCCTGCTCATATTCTTCCATCTGGAGCAATGTCCATACCTTCTCGGGATAGATTTTAGATTCCCTTTTAGCCACTGCGCTTGCACGGTTAAGATGAGACAGAGCCTGGTCATACTTACCCATCTTATTACTGACCCTTCCCAAAAGGTACAGCACCTCTGCCTCTTTCGGATCAAAAACATGGGCCTTCTCATAATCGGTATAAGCCTCATCATAAAGCTCTATTGCCTCGTAGGCTTTTCCACGTTCTAGATACAGATCGATATCTGTCGGTTTCAACTGAATGGCATGAGTGTACTGCTCAACAGCATCCTCATACTTGCCACTCTCAACAAATGCTTCTGCAGCTTTCTTTATCTTCCTGAAATTCTGCGCATTCAAAGCCGTAGCTATCATTATCAATGCCAGCAGGGTAAGTAATTTTCTCATGACCTTTATCTTTTTTAAATAATTTATACGTTAAAGCCGCACAAAAGGTTTAACATTTCTTTACAACGGTGCCTCACACCAAAAAACCGGGCTTCAATATGCCCATATCAAAGTTACAATTTTTTAAATTAACACAGCACTTTAATATATCAAAGCATTAAAATAATGGCACTGAATTACTTTTGCGGCCTCCAGTATTCAAGACGGCTTAAAGGAAAATCCTGCCTGCCTGTCACCATACCTTCTATCAGCGGTGCTTTCAGTCCCGCACTGAATATCATCTCTCCCTTAAAGATACGGGCCTCATCCCATAATCCGGCGTCAATAAACTGTGACAGCACAGTGTAACCTCCCTCAACAATCAAAGATAATATCTCCTTTTTGTACATATAATCCAGAACCTCTCCCAAGGCTTTATCCCTGCTTTTTATCTTATGGTAATCAGCTCCGTCCATTGGTTTTGTGCTGCCACTGCTGAAGATAAGAGTCCGGGGCTCTCCCTTAAAAATTTTCAGATCGCCCGGAAGCTCAGGCGACTCGCTTAATACGAAACGGCGTGGATTGCTGCCTGCCCACAGCCTTGCATCCAGCCGGGGATCATCATTACAGGCTGTCCTGTCGCCTATAAGTATAGCATCTTCCTCTGTCCTCCACTTATGCACCAGTATCCTCTCTTCCATGCCGGTAATCCAGTTAGGCCCTCTCGTGCTATCTTCCATCCTCAGCCTGTCGAGGTAAGCATCAAAGCTCTGTGCCCATTTCAGTATGATATACGGGCGCCCCTTTTCGTGAAATGTGATAAACCTCCTGTTCATCTCGCGGGCTTCATCTTCTAGTACTCCTGTCCTTACCTTCACTCCCGCCTGCCGCAGGATACCGATACCCCTGCCATTGACCCCCGGATTCGGATCCTTACAGGCAATAACTACCTCCGGTATACCCTCCTGCTTTATCCTTTCGGCACAGGGTGGTGTACGCCCATAATGCGAGCAGGGCTCCAGGCTGACATATATAACAGACTTTTTTAAAAGACCTTTATCCTTCACCGAATTGATTGCCATTATTTCAGCATGTGGCTTACCTGCCGCCGTATGATAGCCTTCACCGATAATCCTGCCGCCAGCAACAATAACAGCACCGACAAGCGGGTTAGGACTGGTATTGCCTGTTGCCATGGCTGCAAGCTCAATAGCCCGCTTCATGTATTTTCTGTCATTTGCATCCATCATAAAACATATTATACTACTTTTGATAATATGGAAAACCCAACTCTTAGCTCGGTACGCCGCTATATGAAGGAATATTTATCATCCTGTTATCCCGCGGGGGAGCTGGATGCCATAATATTAATCATCCTGGGCTTTTTAAGCGGTAAAAGCCGCATATTCCTGCTTGCCAATCCAGGTCATAAATTATCTTCCTTAAGCTGGAATAAAGTTAACAAAATATGCATTCATCTGAAAAATAAGGTGCCGGTGCAGTATATCACAGGCGAAACATGGTTTTACGGCCTTAGGCTGAAGGTGACAGCTGACACGCTTATACCTCGACAGGAAACCGAAGAGCTGGTTGATCTTGTCATAAAGGAGAATACCAGGCCTTTTCTGAAGATACTGGATATCGGAACAGGTTCAGGCTGTATAGCCCTCAGCCTGGCTTTCAGTATGGACAGGCCCTCTGTTGATGCCACAGACATCTCTGCCGGTGCACTGAAAACTGCAGAGCTTAATGCAAAAAATAATGATGTCACAATCAGTTTCATACATGATGATATATTATCCCCGGACAGAAACCTTTACGGGAAGTATGACATTGTGGTATGTAATCCTCCCTATGTCACTGAATCAGAAAAGCCCGGCATAAGCAGAAATGTAACAGGCTACGAACCGCATACGGCACTCTTTGTGCCCGATAATAATGCCCTGGTTTATTATAAAGCCGTCATCAGGCTTTGCGACACAGTATTGAATAAAGGGGGAAGGATATATTTTGAGATTAATGAAAAAAAATCAGATGAGATGCAAAAGTTATTGCTGTCTTGCGGATATTCAGGGATCGCAACAGTAAAGGATATCAATGCCAGGCCACGCATCTGCAAAGGTATTAAAACATGAACAGCGAGAATTACAATACAGCACTTAACAGGGCTATGGCGCTGTGCAGCAAGAGCGAGAAATGCATAAGTGATATAGAGAATAAGCTCAGGTCCTGGAAGCTGAGCTCTGATGAAGAGAATACAGCCATCATAGCTACCCTCAAGGAAGAAAATTTCATTGATGAAAAAAGGTATGCCCGCTCATATACCATGGATAAATACCGCTTCAATAAGTGGGGTAAGGTAAAGATCAGGGCTATGCTGCGGGCCCGCGGACTCAGTGAGGAAGATATTTTATACGGAACAGATACCATTGATGACGATGAGTACCTGCAGATGATAGAGGAAGAGATGCTTAACAAACTTAGCTCAGTAAAGGCTTCCAACATCTTTGAGCTGAAAGGCAAACTGTTCCGTTTTGCCTCATCAAGGGGATATGAAAAGGAATACGTGTACGACCTTATTGACAGGCTGACTTCTTAAAGAAGAGTAGTATGTATATAAGCTGATTGAGAGGCCGGGGTCTTATAAAAAAGGAATATGTATACTGATTGAGAGGCCGGGGTTTTAAAAAAAGATTTTCAGGTAATAGGAGAAAAACTGCCCGAAGGCAAGGATAAAGGTAATGATGGCTATTGATGAGTCGGCGATAACCAGATGTTTTATATAAATCTTTCTTCGCATAATTATCACAATATTTGACAGCCTCATCACCAGATGGAACAGGAAAAAAAGGAATATCCTCATCCCGTACCTGTTGGCCATGGCTGCCGACTCAAGGTCGCCCTGTATAATATATGAAAAGCTTCTTGACAGTCCGCATGAAGGACATGGTTCACCGCTTACCTTTTCGTGGATGCATTGAACGGGGTAATCATTTTTTTCGGGAGAAAAAAAAGCGGAATAAATAAATACAAGAATTATAATGCCTGCAAAGACAGCATTAATAAACAGGTAAGACCGGTGGTAATAATGATTGTCCGGCTCACTCCTGCTTCCTGGTAGTGTCCTTCTTCTCCTGCTCTTCAATTTCAACTCCTTCAAGTTTCTCCAGTTTCTCCAGCTTTTCACGCATGTCTTTTTTGCCGGATGATCCCTGTATCTCTATTTTATCTTCACCATCTTCTATTGTTATCTTAAAGTCGCCCGACTCAAAATCCCTCATCACGTCTCTCTGAACATTCTCCAGGGCCTCCTCCAGTTCATCGCCAAATCCGCCAATCCTGTCCGAGAAACCTGCAAAGAAAACTATCTGTGCAATTGATATCATAAGTGCCACAGCTCCTGTTATCAGTCCACCCAGGGCCAGACCTTTGGGTGCTTCAGCACGGGAGGCCTGTGATATGCCTATGGCCCCCAGCACCACAGCCACAATAGCTGTAAAAAATGCCATCAGACCCAGGCAGGGTATAAAAGCAACAATAACGCTTAGTACACCTATTATCAGGGCAGCAACGCCCATACCGTGACCCGTATTTCTTACATTCTCTTCCATGATATTTGGTTTTTTATTTATGTTTTTCTTCTATCCTTTTTAAGATACCTAGCATATCTTTTTCTAAAGACGTCTCAGGATATTCAATGATGCGTCCCAGCTCAGATTTCTCATGATAGAAGATAAAAGTAGGCACCCTGTCTATATCAAAGCTGTCATAGTCGTCCAGAGGCGCCTCCTTATAGGAATCAACCCCTATAAACCTTATCCTGTCAGCATCATAGCCGAGCGACTCGATAATTTTCATAAAGCGCGGTAATTCACGCCGACTGTCGGGACACCATGTTCCCAGCACCACCACCATCTCTGCCTTGTCAATCGCTGTTTTTTCCAGCTCAACAAACAGGCTGTCATCAAAGCTGTAGGCATTGAAACCTTTATTGAACCAGTTATTATGTGGTTCATCAAGGAAAAAATCATAGTTAAGGTCGCCCAGCAGCCATGTCTCAGGGTCAAAATAATCCGTCTCTTCTCCATCCTGGGCCAGAAGCATTCCGGTTGCCGGCAACAGAAGCAGGCAGAGTAGCATTAATGCCCTTGTAAGGGTAAATGATCCTGAATAAAAAGATATATTCATGCCAGGCCTTTTATTTCTGTTATCAGGGCCTCAATTTACAATAATTCGGCTAAACGGCATATATAATTGTACAAAATTATATTCCGTGTCAGGCTGCTGACTGCAGCAATATCTCAGGTTTCTGTCTTAGTACTAAAATTACACTCCCCGTCAGTCTGCTGACTGCAGCAATATCTCCAGTATCTCCTTAGCCGCTGTCGACACCGAGGTACCCGGACCAAAAATAGCAGCCACCCCTGCATTATAAAGGAAACCGTAATCCTGGGCAGGTATCACACCCCCTGCTATCACCAGAATATCATCCCTGCCATGCTTCTTAAGCTCGCTGATAACCTGCGGTATAAGTGTCTTGTGTCCGGCGGCGAGACTCGACACACCCAGCACATGCACATCATTCTCCACAGCCTGCCTGGCGGCCTCTGCCGGGGTCTGGAACAGCGGGCCTATATCAACATCAAAGCCTATATCGGCATATCCTGTTGACACCACCTTGGCCCCCCTGTCGTGGCCGTCCTGACCCATCTTGGCCACCATTATCCTGGGCTGGCGTCCTTCCAGCTCAGCAAACTTCCTTGTCATTGCGCGTGCTTCCTCAAAATCATCATCATTCTTGTATTCTGAAGAATAAACACCTGATATTGATCTTATCACAGCTTTATACCTCCCTGCTACTTTTTCGCATGCATAAGAGATCTCTCCCAGGCTTGCCCTTTTGGCGGCTGCGTCAACAGCCAGCTCCAGAAGGTTGCCCTCGTCACTCTCTGCAGCCCTGGTTAATTTATTCAAAGCCTCCCTGCACTCATCTTCATTCCTTTCGGACTTCAATTTAGCAATTCTTTTTAATTGTGCTTCACGAACAGAGGTATTATCCACCTCCAGTATCTCCAGCGGGTCTTCCTTTTCAAGCCTGTACTTGTTAATCCCCACTATTGTCTGGTTCCTTGAATCAATCCTTGCCTGGGCACGTGCCGAGGCTTCCTCTATCCTCATCTTGGGCACACCCGACTCTATGGCTTTGGCCATACCACCCAGCTCTTCCACCTCCATTATAAGATCCCAGGCACGGTGAGCCAGCTCATGTGTCAGCGTTTCAACGTAATAGGATCCTGCCCAGGGATCCACTGCACGGCATATCTCCGTTTCCTCCTGCAGGTATATCTGTGTATTGCGTGCTATCCTTGCCGAGAAATCCGTTGGCAGGGCAATGGCCTCATCCAGTGCATTGGTATGCAGGCTCTGTGTATGTCCAAGCACAGCAGCCATTGCTTCTATGCAGGTCCGGCCCACATTGTTATATGGGTCCTGCTCTGTCAGGCTCCAGCCCGATGTCTGGGTATGAGTCCTGAGAGCCATTGATTTGGGATTTTTAGGATTAAACTGTTTGACAAGCTTTGCCCACAGCATACGGGCAGCCCTCATCTTGGCTATCTCCATAAAATGGTTCATCCCTGTAGCCCAGAAGAAAGACAGGCGCGGCGCAAAGGTGTCGATATCAAGGCCTGCCTTCAGTCCTGTCCTCAGGTATTCAAGCCCGTCGGCCAGGGTATATGCCAGCTCAATGTCATTTGTGGCTCCTGCCTCCTGCATGTGATAACCCGAAATACTGATGGAGTTAAAGCGGGGCATCTTCTCCGATGTATACCTGAAGATGTCAGCTATTATCCTCATCGAAAAGTCAGGCGGATAGATATATGTATTCCTGACCATAAACTCCTTGAGTATATCGTTCTGTATCGTTCCTGACAACTCTTCCAGCCTGGCACCCTGTTCCAGGGCTGCCACTATATAGAAAGCCATTACCGGCAACACGGCACCGTTCATGGTCATGGACACCGACATTTCGTTCAGGGGTATCTGGTCGAATAATATTTTCATGTCAAGTATGGAATCCACGGCCACACCTGCCTTGCCAACGTCTCCCTCCACTCTCTCGTGGTCGGAGTCATAGCCCCTGTGCGTTGCCAGGTCAAAGGCAACAGACAGACCTTTCTGTCCGGCCGCCAGGTTTCTCCTGTAAAAAGCATTTGACTCTTCAGCGGTTGAAAAACCGGCATACTGCCTTATGGTCCATGGCCTCATGGCATACATAGCCGAGTATGGTCCCCTGAGATAAGGAGCCAGTCCGGCTGCATAGCCCAGGTGCTCCATATGCTCAAGGTCATACTTTGAATAAGTGCCTTTGACAGGTATCTTTTCAGGTGTAAGCCAGTCCTTCTCAATACCCATTTGCTTTTCCCACTCCCTGAAATCAGTTTTCGATGGAGTATCTTTTATTATATCAGATCTGTTAAATGACGGTCTCATAATAAGCCTTGTATTCTTTATTTAATACCCAGTTCCCTGTTATATTCCATTAATGTCTCCAGCAGGTTGGAGCGCATGCTGATAAAATGATCAATGCCCTTGCTGCGCAGCTCATCCATGCATGCAGGCTCGCCTGCCACCACCAGTATTGACTCTCCCTTCAGCAATGAATGTACACGTGGTGCATAGTCTGCATATTCCTCATCCGAGCTGCAGATAACGGTTATATCAGCTCCTGCCTTCCTGGCTGCTTTAACTGCTGTTTCC
>CAZGUR010000007.1:23496-27463 GCA_964529295.1 uncultured Rikenellaceae bacterium
ATCGTCAAAGCCCAGGTTATCTATTATTTCATATCCTGCACAACCGAAGAAGCCGTGGGCAAACTGCGCCCTTGCCTTTCTCATTACCGGGTTGCCGATAGTAAGAAGGAAAACCACAGGAGCCTTGTCGAGCCTGTCAACTGCCATACGCATGGTCTCAAATTCTTCAGCTGCCCTTACCGGCACTAAGGGTTCCACATCATACTCAGAATCAGCACCCTTACGGTCGGCATCATATGGCTCCTTTATCTTCTCATCAGCGTCAGGATAGATATTGGTGCCCAGCAGCTTCTCCTTCCTGCTTCTTACATTTTCTTTTCTCCTGGCGGCTGTCTTCTTCACCCGTGACTGTATATCACCCCTTGTCAGGCTCTCCAGGAATCCGCCCTCTTCCTCAATCTCAACAAACAGATCCCATGCATGGGCCGCAATAGAGGAAGTCAGGTTTTCTATATAATATGAGCCGGCAGAAGGGTCATTGACCTTATCGAAATGCGACTCTTCCATCAGCATCAGCTGCTGGTTCCTTGCCACCCTTTCCGAAAACTCCGATGGTTCCCTGAAAACACTGTCGAAAGGCTTAACTGTCAATGAATTTGTTCCGCCCAGGGTGGCCGACATAGCTTCGGTCTGTGTCCTGAGCATATTGACATAGGGGTCATATACCGTCTTGTTCCATTCGCTTGTGACTGAGTGAACATATATCTTGCAGTCCTCCGGTCTCGATGGTGACCAGGCATCCACTATCTTAGCCCAGAGCACCCTGGCAGCCCTCATCCTGGCTATCTCCATAAAATAATTCGATCCTGTGCCAGAGGTAAATCCCATGGAGCGGGCGGCCACACCCGGTTCAATGCCGCGATCACTTAGCTGTGAAAGATATTCATTGCCCATGGCCATGGAGAATGCCAGTTCCTGCACTATTCCCGCCCCGGCATTGCCAAAGGCATCACCCCTGATGCTCAGCACCCTGAAGTTCTCAAGGTGCTCCGTGCTTTTAACCAGGTCGGCGACATAGTCCAATCCCTCACTGACAGGCACGCATAGGCTGCCGTTAACCATTAAGCGGCCCAGAGGATCAGTCTCTATGGCGCCCCTCAGAAGCCCGGGTTTTATACCTTGCTTTTTAATATATGTATCGAAAGCACTGAAAAGCTCCTTTGCTTTTCCCTGCGGTGCAAAATTAAGCTCTATGCTCTCACAGTAAATACCTTCCAGCAGGCTTTCCATCAGGGCGGGAGTATAATCCGTATCCGCACCGAAAACAAAACCCAGCGAGTCTATCCCCCTGTTAAGGATATCCAGGGCCTTGCGGTTTGCAGTCTCCGGGTCATCCACCCTTATATCCTGCCTTTTAAACCATGCATTCCTTCCCGGGTAAACACCCCTGAGAAAAGGGAATTCACCGGGCGGTGTACTTATAAACGGCAGTGATGCAATGTCTTCCTCCCTGTAAAAAGGCTTAACATCAAAGCCTTCACCAGTCTTCCATACAAGCTTCCTGTCAAAATCCTTGCCCTTCAGGTCAGCCTTTATTTTGTTCATCCATTCCTCCGTGCTGACAGGAGGAAACTGATCAAAAAGTCTTTCGTTTTTTGCCATATCTCTTTAACTGATATTTTAAGTGCAAAGTTAATAGAAATTAAGATGATTAATCCATGCTTTTTGTCATGGTAGTGCTGAAGGCGGTGAGATTATTTTATCCTATGACAGCTTCTTTCTTATTATGGTAATATTAAAGGCATGAGCCTGATCTTTCGAGTTGTCTTCTGCCTTAGTCTATACCTGGCTGATAAGAGGTAATCGTCCATTGAAAGGCAGACAGGCCTCTTTCGACCTAGTCCTTACCAAACTCCATAAGGAAGGACTTTATAAAGGGGTTCAGATCACCATCCAGCACGGCCTGCACATTGCCTGTTTCGTGACCTGTCCTGAGGTCCTTAACCATCTTGTAGGGCTGCAGCACATATGATCGCATCTGTGAGCCCCATTCTATCTTTTTCTTGGCCCCTTCTATCTTGCTCTGTTCTTCGAGCTGCTTTCTCAGCTCCAGCTCGTAGAGGTGCGATTTGAGTATACGCAAGGCATTCTCCTTGTTCTTCATCTGGGAACGTGTTTCCTGGTTCTCTACTACCAGTCCGGTTGGCTCATGCCGCAGCCTTACGGCTGTCTCTACCTTGTTCACATTCTGTCCGCCCGCACCGCTCGACCTGTAAGTCTCGAAGCTTATATCAGCGGGATTTATTTCTATTTCAATTGTTGAGTCAATAACGGGCGATACAAAGACGGAGGCAAAGGTGGTCTGCCTTTTTCCCTGGGCATTGAAAGGTGATATACGCACCAGGCGGTGCACCCCGTTCTCGCTTTTCAGGTATCCATAAGCACGGTCGCCTGTAAATTCGAGTGTAACGGATTTTATTCCAACCTCATCCCCGGGCTGAAAATCCAGTTCCCTCACCTTATAATCATTTTTTTCGCCCCAGCGTATATACATACGCATAAGCATATCGGCCCAGTCATTGCTCTCTGTTCCGCCCGCACCGGCATTGATCTTAAGGTATGCACCCAGCTGGTCCTCTTCCTTTCGCAGCATATTCTTCACTTCCAGTTCTTCAACCAGCTCCACTGCCGCTGCATACTGCGCGTCCAGCTCCTGCTCATCAGCCTCTCCCTCCTGGTAAAATTCATATATCACCATGAGGTCATCAATGGCAGTGTCCAGTTTATCCCAGGATGAGATCCACGACTTCAGCTCTGACAGCTTCTTCATCTTCTCCTCTGCTACTGAGGGATCATCCCAGAATCCCGGTTCCCCGGTTAATTTCTCATCTTCTTCGGCCTGTATCCTCTTATTATCGAGGTCAAAGATACCTCCTTAACGCATCCCGGCGCTCCTTAATCTCCCTTATCTGCTCTGTAGAAACCATATTTAAATATTTTACACAAAAGTAAGCCTTATCTGCAGCATTATGAATCTTTAATCACTATTTTTGTCCTCCAAAGTTAAACAAAATGAATAATATCATCAGGCGTCTGATACCTGTTTCGAGGTATTTACTGGCTGTCTGGGTACTGCTTATCATAGTTGCATCCTCAGTCCCGGGCATACCTACGCCAAAGATACAGACAGGCAGGTCAGTGATCAGGCTTGACTATATTATTCATTTTATTGAGTACGGCGGACTGGCTTTCCTGGCTGTTCTTTCATTTACACCCCCTTCACAGTCTGTTAGCCTGGCAAGGCTCATTTATATAAGTGGCGGACTGGTACTCTTTGCCCTTGCCGACGAGTTTCACCAGCTGCTTATACCAGGCCGCACCTTCAATCCCGTTGACATTGCCTTTAATATCGGGGGCATCCTGGCAGGTGTCATTATTACAGCCATTATCATCAGGAGGATATAACTGCCATATGTTATAGAGCTATATCCATGTTATCCCCGGGAAAAAACATTAAATTTACTTATGTTTTACTAATCAATAAGCGGAAGACATGAAACTTTTACGATTTAACACCCTGCTTGTCATTGTCTTAACAGTGCTCACTTTTACTGCCAGGGCACAGGACAATATCATAGATGTGCCTGATGCAAAACTCTATAAAGAGAAAAAAACCGCCCTGGATTACCTGGGACAGGAAAGCACAATCACCAGGTTCGGGAAGATATCAGATAAGATATGGGGATATGCCGAGCTGGGCTTGCAGGAATTCAAGTCATCCGCCTTACTGAAAACCACACTTGAAGAAGAAGGCTTTGAGATAGAAAGCAATGTTGCTGGCATGCCCACCTGTTTTATTGCCACCTGGGGTGAAGGCAAGCCCGTTATAGGTATACTTGGTGAATATGATGCCCTGCCCATGCTATCACAGAAAGGAAGGGTTCCTGAACAGGATCCTATTATAAAAGGGGCACCCGGACACGGCTGCGGTCATAACATGATGGGTACGGCAGCTGTTGAATCGGTC
>CAZGUR010000008.1:0-27444 GCA_964529295.1 uncultured Rikenellaceae bacterium
GACGGGTGGATGGATATCACAGTATGCCAGGAATAATGCCTTCCCGGGTGAACCCCTGCTCAATGTATGCGACAAGCACTGGCAGTTTGAACTGTTCAGGGCCGGACTGCTGCCTGAGCTTGCTATTGCTGACATTAAAACAAACATTATTCATACCGGCAATACCCATGATGGAACAGTCACGCGCAAAGATGATGAATATACAATTCAAAAGGGGAAGAGCAAGGGCAAATACCATATTGTTGAGATAAGTGCTGTAATAGAGAATACAGGGGCGCTGTCAACAAACCTGGCAGAAGGAGAGAGCCTGCCGGGCAACAGGCAGGATGTGGTATGGCTCATTGCTGAGAGGGAAGATATTGAGTTCATGGAGGGACAGGCCGTTACAAGGCTGGGCAGCCTGGGCGGAACTAAAAAGATACCCGGTGCACAAAACAAACCCTCAAAAAAGGATGTCAGATGGCTGGTAGCGGTAAAAGACAATACGCCCCTTAAGCTAGTGGTATCATCCCTTAAAGGCGGTACGGCAGTAAAAGAAATAAGAATCAAATAAGGAGACAATCATGAAAACAAAATACAGATATACGGGAATATTGATCCTTTTCATCTTCTCCTTTCTGGCAGGACAGTCACTGACAGCACAGGACAGGCTGCAAAAAAGCGCAGGTGGCGAACATGGTGAAATGGATTTCAGCATTAACTGGAAGAGATATTACAGCTATGAGGAGTGGACAGGCATAATGAAGGAGATGCAGAAACAGTACCCCGCCCTCTGCGATATCGAATCAATAGGTAAAAGCAGGATGGGCCGCGAGCAGCTCTTGCTTACGATAACAAATAAATCAACAGGCAGTGACACCGATAAACCTGCAATGTGGGTCGACGGTGCCATTCATGGCAACGAGGTAAACGGTATCACATGCTCTCTTTACCTGGCATGGTACCTGCTTACAAGGTACGAATATGATCCCTATGTGCATAAGCTGGTTGATGAGAACAGTTTTTATATACTGCCGGGACTGAACGTGGATGCCAATGATTCATATGTCAGATATCCGAATACAGCTCATAATCCTCGCGAGACCTACAGGCCGGAAGATAATGACGGCGACGGGCTGTATGATGAAGACCGTACTGAAGATGTTGACGGCGACGGGGAACTGTCGTATATGTACCGTGAGGATCCTGACGGCAACCTGAGACTGTCATCTGATAAGAGAAGGTTTGTTGATGCTGAAAAAGGTTTTGAAGGACTGCGATTTACCAGGATAGGCGCCGAAGGTTATGATAATGACGGCGACGGCAGGATCAATGAAGATGATATAGGCGGACCCGACCCTAACCGTAACTTCCCATACGGGTGGAACCTGGACGCTGGCAATCCCTATCCCCTGTCGGAACCCGAGACACGTAACGTGTTTGAGTTCCAGCTGGCACATCCCAATATCTTTGCCTCATTCCATTATCATAATACAGGGCGACTGATAATGTTCCAGGCACCGCCGGCGGTAAGGCAATCGGCTGAGCAGCAGGAGCGGCTGCAGCAGCAGACGGAAAGGCAGCTGGAGGAGATGAGAAAGACAAACAAATATGCACAGGCCTATGCCCGGAGGGTAAGCGATGAATACCAGCATGATATGGACGTGCAGACAGAGATAGTAAGCGAAGGGGCATATATACTGAAAAATTACAGGCCCGTTATAGGGGGTTTATCCGGACAGGCACATGCAGCTACCTATTATATGCTGGGAGCATATTCCTACCTCATAGAATTATGGGGATCCCCTGCTACCCTGGCCGATATAGACAATGACGGCAGGGTGTCAGATGAGGAATTCATGAAATGGATAGATCTTGATCTTACAGGTGAAGGATGGATAGATCCTCATAAGGTTAACCACCCTGATCTGGGTGAGGTATGGATTGGCGGATCTGCAAAAAAGCATATGCAAAGGACACCCCCCTCAAGGTATATAGAGATGGAAGCTGAAAAGAATGCCAGGTTCGTAATGTACTGCGTAAGCCAGTTCCCGAAAGTGAAAATCAATGATATAAAGGTTAAGGCCTTAACCGGCAATATCTACCAGGTGGACGTAACAGTGGAGAACGAGAGTGTATACCCCACATCTTCTGACAGATCGGTGCAGCTGGAAAGGTCAACACCCGATGTATTGAAGTTTGAGGCATCGGATAATATAACCCTTGTTGAAACATCAGGCAAAGATCTGGATGACGGACGTCGCAGGTACTACCGCAGGTCTGATCCCGGACCGCAAACACAGCTGTCGGCAGGTGATAAAACAGAGTTCCGCCTTAAGGGCTCGGAAGAAAGGATAATAAGATATTTCATTGCCATGGATGGCAAAAAGGGAGAGGCTGGTTTTATGCTGGAGTCTCAGACAGGAGGCAGCGATCATAAAAGCATATCTATTAAAATAGATTGAACCCGGCAGAATACCGGTACCTAATAAGCACCAATTACAGAAAGGACCTGTGGTTTTTCCACAGGCCCTTTTATATTTGTATTTCGCCGCGATCGTTTGCGGCAAAAATAATAAGCCCGAAAACAGCTTACTTCTTGGTCACCTTCTTCATAACCTCTTCCTTGCTCAGCTTTTTGGTACAGAAGAACCAGTCATGACAGGTAACATCAGAGTCGCCGGCAGTCATCCTGTCCTCGGCAACACCGCATGAGCCGGCCGGAGGCACTATTACATCGTCACCCGGACGCCAGTCGGCGGGGGCGGCACATTTAAACTCATCCGTTGTCTTAAGCGCTATCAACACCCTGTAGAGCTCGTCAAAATTACGGCCTATGCTGAGCGGGTAATAGATGATAGTGCGGATGATGCCCTCAGGATCAATGTAAAATACAGCCCTCACTGCCTGTGTAGCTGCCTCACCCGGCTGTATCATACCGAACTTGTTGGCTACGTTCATGCTTACATCATCTATAAGAGGAAACTTCACTTCAATATTCTTCATCCCTTTGTATTCAATCTTCTCCTTGATGGTCCTGAGCCAGGCAATATGGCTGTAAAGGCCGTCCACAGAAAGCCCTATAAGCTTACAGTCGGCTTCTTCAAACTGCTGCTCCATGCTTGCAAAAGTCATAAACTCCGATGTGCATACTGGTGTGAAGTCGGCGGGGTGACTGAACAAGATGGTCCAGTGACCTTTATAATCCTCGGGAAAATTAATCTCGCCCTGTGTTGTTTTAGCTTTAAAAGCCGGAGCCTTATCACCAATCTTAGGCATTGTGTAAACTTCCTGTTCTTTGATCTCTTCCATTGTAATTCAATTTTTAAGTGTTAGAAATTATGTTTATTTAATTTATACATTAATATTCAGTCTGGTTTCGGCATCAGATGACTATGCCTGAAATAATATGTGTTCTATTTATTATGTTTCTATTCTCTTTCACATTACTGATCTTCTTTTAAGGGCATAAGCTATTTATTCGTAAATTCCCCGTTTATCTGCAATTGTATTTCATCAATCCTGAAACCAGGTATCTGCTTGTCTTTAAAATAGTCCGCCAGGAGGCGGTTTAACTGCTCATCATGGTAGTCAGCAACCTTTTCCGATTCAGATGAATACAGATGATGATGATGATGCATATCAGCGTCATACCTTATAATATCACTACCCGTATTGATCCTTCTTATTATATCATTCTTTTCAAAAGTCTGCAATATCTTATATATGGTGGCTACGGCAATATTCGGATTCTTTTCCCTTACATTTTCATAAATCATCTCAGCAGAAGGATGTCCCTTTGAAGCCTGCAGAGCCTCAAGAACAGCTATCCTCTGGGGTGTGACCTTAAGACCCTTATCCTTCATTTTGCCTGTTAAAACCTGTAAATCCATATATAAATTATCTTAACGATAATGATTATTATTTAATATTGAGTAAATTTACGAATAATTTTTTAAGCACACAAATAATTTGCATTATTACATGTTTAGCCAGAAGTTTTAATTATTGTACTATTGCATAAATGTTTCTGATTGAAATGCGCTATTTTTTTCTGCTGATATTATTTATCCCCATCCGCCTGGATGCACAGGACAGCTACAGCCTGCTTGCACAGGACAGCTTCAGCCTGCTTGCACAGGACAGCTACAGCCTGGATGCACAGGACAGCTACAGCCTGCTTGCACAGGACAGCTACACTATCAGCGGCAGGATAACAGACAGAGGCAGCGGTGAAGACCTTATCGGGGCCACTATCGTGCTGGAGCCCGGACTGCAGGGGACGGTTGCAAATAATTATGGCTTCTATTCATTATCAGCGCCGCCGGGTAAATACACAATAAGTTTCAGGTTCATAGGATATGAGACAGTTGAAAAGGATATACAGCTTAACAGGGACATAAGGCTGGATACAGAACTTGAACAGAAAAGTATCAACCTTGATGAAGTGGTTGTTTCAGCCATAAAGAGCAACCGCAATATAGCCCATGCTGAGATGAGTGTGGACAGGCTGGATATAAAACAGGCAGACCTGATACCTGTTTTAATGGGTGAAAAAGACATACTGAAAACCCTGCAGCTCCTGCCCGGAATAAGCACCGTATCCGAGGGTGGCACCGGATTCAATGTCAGGGGCGGATCCATTGACCAGAACCTTATACTGCTCGATGAAGCACCTGTTTACAGCGCTTCACACCTGGCAGGGTTCTTTTCCATTTTCAACTCTGATATTATCAGGGATATAACTGTTTATAAGGGTGGCATACCTGCCAGGTATGGTGGAAGGGCGGCTTCGGTTGTTGATATAAGCATGGATAACGGCAATAACAGGGAGTTTGAAGGCAGCGGGGGCATAGGCCTCCTGTCAACCAGGCTCAGCATTGAAGGTCCGCTTATAAAGGACAGAATGTCATATTTATTATCCGGCAGAAGGTCATATGCGGATATCATACTTAAAACACTGCCCGGTGATATTATAGAAAAAGGAACAAAACTTTATTTCTATGATTTCAATGCCAAGGTCAACTACCAGGCGGGGGACCGCGACAGGTTCTTCCTGTCGGCTTACGCCGGACGCGATGTGTTCGGTTATGAGGAATTTGGCATGGGCTGGGGCAATTATACAGGAACTTTCAGGTGGAACCATCTTTTCAGCGACAGGGTGTTCTCCAATACATCCCTTATTTACAGCGATTTTTCCTACGGATTCAATCTTGACAAAGACACCGAATACGAATCAGGCATAAAAGATTACGCCTTAAAGAATGATATAAGTTTCTTTCCAAATACCGATAACACAATAAATGCAGGTATTGAAATTCACTACCGTAATTTTAATCCGGGTGCCCTGAATTCTTCAAGAAATGGCAGACTGAATATTGTGATGGACAGGAAGGAGGCCCTGGAGCTGGGTGTTTACGGGCAGAACGAACACAATGTAAGTGATGATTTTAAAGCCAGCTATGGCCTCAGGATGTCTGCTTTCAGGCAGATGAGCGGTCATGACAGCAGCAGGACCTACCTGATAGCCGAACCCCGACTGTCTGTTAACCACCGTATTGACAACAGCTCATCAATAAAAATATCATATAACAGGCTCAGCCAGTATATTCATCTCTTGTCGAACAGTACATCCGGACAGGTAACTGATATCTGGGTACCCAGCACTGAAAGGATAAAACCTGTTACAGCCAGCCAGTTTGCAACAGGCTATTTCAGGAATTTTTTTAATGACATAATTGAATCGTCCATCGAATTTTATTATAAAAACCTCAGTAATATCACCGACTTTGAAGATGGCACAAGCATTATACTTAACGAAAACATTGAAGATAATATCTTAGCCGGCAGGGGAAGGAGCTATGGAGCTGAATTCTTTATTAAAAAGAATGTGGGCAGGTTTCGCGGATGGCTGAGCTATACAATATCCCGCACTGAAAACCTGATAAGCGGTATTAATGAAGGCAACTGGTATCCGGCCAAATATGACAAAACACATGACATATCCCTGGTCGGAAGCTGGGATATATCAAAACGATTGGCACTGTCTTCCGTCTTTGTTTATGCCACAGGCAATGCAGTGACTTTCCCGGAAGGAAAGTACAGCCTGAACAGTATACTGATCCCCTATTTCACAGCACGAAATGCTTATCGCATGCCTGCCTATCACAGGATGGATATCAGTCTGAAGATAAGGGGAAAAGAGCGGAAAAAGTTTAACACAAGCTGGGATATATCGGTATATAATGTCTATAACAGGCATAATGCATACTCCATCTATTTCAGGGAAAACGAAAATAACAGTGCCGCCAGAGAGGCTGTTAAGCTGAGTTTGTTCGGCATAGTGCCCTCGGTAACATTTAACATGAACTTCTGATGAGAAGGTATTTAAGCATAATATTCATTACTGTCTTCACCATGGTATCCTGTGAGGAAATCATTGATGTAGATCTTAACACATCCGAACCGGTGCTGGTTGCAGAAGCAGCTATATTGCTTGATTCACTGGCAGAGGTGAAACTGGTATATACAAGTAGCTATTTTGACACTGCAGGAACAGTAGTTGAGGCCGGCGCCCAGGTCAACATTGCCAATGATTCAGGCATGTCCGAGGCACTTGAATATATGGGTGAAGGTGTTTACCGAGGAAATTTCATAAGGGGAAAGGAAAATACCGAATACACCCTCAACATCTCCACCGGGAGTAAATCATACAGTGGCAGATCCTACCTTAACAGCCAACCGGAGATATTGAAGCTGGAATATGAAAAGCTGGATATCCCCCACTATACGGAAGAGCCCGTTTATGCATTATTGACGGTTATAAGAGATAATCCGGGCAGTGATAACTACTATATGCTCAGATATTACCGTAACGGTGAAATAGTAAATGATTATTATTCGAAATACAGTGACAGGTTTCTGCGGACCGATACTATTGTATACACTGATTACAGGATTAACTTTTACAGGACTGATACGGTAAGGGTTGAGCTATATGCTATTGACCATGATGTATATAATTATTTTAACCTGGTGAACGATGTACTGTTCAGTGCCATGAACTCATCGACACCTTTTAACCCGAAGTCCAATATCAGTGGCGGAATACTTGGCTATTTTATGGCAGCCTCGCTTGACAGTGACAGTATAATAATCTACTGATCATACATCCTGTCATAATCCCTGTTGGCCTTTCTGAGTATTATTTTCACCGCAAACGGGCAGAATCTCAGGGCAAAGGCCTGCAATTTGCCGACAGCCGAGAGCGTCAGCCTGTTCTTCCTTCTCCTTACCACCCTGGCAACCGCCCTTGCAACATCTTCCCTGCTGGCAGCTTTTTGCTTACGCGCAGGCAGGGTATTATATGTACCATCGGGGTATAATATCTGCTTGTTCTCCTCGTTCTCGGTAAACCCGACATATATGATGCCTGTATGTAATTCACTCTTTTTAAACTCTATCTGCATGGCTTCCGCCAGTGCGCTCAGTCCCATTTTCGAAAGACTGTAAGTTGAGTGTCCGGGCATACCCAGTCGTGCCGCCAGTGTTGAAATAAAAATAATGCTGCCCCCTGTCGTAAGCAGGTGAGGCAGGGCGTATGTGGACATATATACCGGTCCCATCAGGTTAATACCCACCGTGCGGTCCCATGCGTTTGTTGTAAGTTCATGGAACTTGCCATGACTGGCAATGCCGGCATTATTAATAAGCACATCCAGCCTACCGTATTCCTTAATTATCTTTTCTGTCATTTCCCGGCACTGCTCATTGTCAGATACATCACCTGGCAGGCTGAGACATGACACCCCTGATGATACCAGCTCCCTGTACGTGGCATCCAGCGACTCCCTGCTCCTGCCGTTAATACAGACCCTGGCACCGTAACTGCCAAAAAGGAGAGCTGTCGCCTTCCCTATACCCTTGCTTGACCCGGTAATAAATACAACCTTATCCTTAAAATATTTTTGCATGCTGCTGACATTTTTCTATTGTCTTCTTCAATTAAGCAGTTATTTCGTGAGGTCGACCTGCTCAGTAATTTTCTTCTTATAAAGGCCACATCGCTTATTTCCTTCTCAAATCATCATTTGTTGTTTATATATCCCTTATCCCTGAACCACTCCACTGCTTCCCGGAGTGCTTCGTTTAGCGGGGTTTGTGGCATTCCCAGCTCACTGACAGCTTTTTTGCTTGTATAATAATGTTTCTCGGTGGAAATAAGAGCCAGGGGATATGTTATTGAAGGTGTGAACCGGAATAAGGACGAGGCTGTGGAAAGCAGACCGCCATAGGCAAGTGTCAGAAACCGAGGCATCTTAAGTGAGGGTGCCTTTACGCCCAGGGCCGAGGCCATTTTGCTGAATGCCTCCTTATAGCTCAGATTCTCATTGCCGAGAATATAGCATTCACCTTTTTTGCCTTTCTCCATTGCATTGGCAATGGCAACAGCCACATCTTTCACATAAACAAAATTTCTTCCACCGGGAGGATAACCCGGCATTTTACCATCGTAAACAGCAAGTATCATAGTGCCTGATGAAGGCTTGGCATCATAGGGACCGATCATAAAGGTGGGATTAAGCACAAGCGCATCCAGCCCGTCCTTTTTAACAGCTTCAAGCACTAACTGCTGGGCTGCATATTTGGAACACATATAGTCCAGTTTATACCTGCCTGCAGCATAAGGCCTTGTTTCGTCACCCGGACTCTCCTCATCACCCGGACCGAATGAATTGGCAGTACCGATATGCAATAATCTTTTCACCCCGGCCTCCCTGGCTGCAGCTATGATATTCCTGGTGCCCTCAACATTTACCTTCCAGTAGTCAGAATGTCTCGGAGGCCATGTATCGGTTTTCGCGGCAGCATGGATGATAATATCACTTCCTTTCACAGCCTCCAGCAGCTTCGGGTAATCAAGTATGCTTCCATAACATTTCTCTGCTTCCAGTTCTTCAAGGTAAGCAGCTTTGCGTCCAGTTTCAATAAAGACTTTAAGCTTGCAGGACCGTTCCAGAAGTATCCTCACCAGGTTGTTTCCCAGCACCCCGTCAGCACCGGTAATAAAAACTTTCATATATCAGTTATTTCGTAACCGCTAAATTAATATTCTGTTCACAGGCATCAGCAGCCTTTTGTTGCCTACTGACGGTTCCCTGCTACAGAAATGCAATATTGAAGATATCAAAAATACAATCATGATCTTAAATATAACAGACATTATCTATAAATCTTTTCGGAATATAAATTAGCAGGGAAATTTATAAAATATTGACAAGAAATCAGCCCAAAGAGCCTACTTTTGTATTATTGAAAGTGGCCGGAAAAATTACTGTCGGATGGAACAGGAAGAATGTGACAGGGGGAGTTTCGGGACCAGCAGCGAAGGCATTTAAAAATTGTTAGCTAATAACAGAATGTTTATGAAAGAGCCATTATTCGGGAAGAGTCTGGACGAGATAATTACCATAGTGAAAGAGCAGGGATTGCCGGCATTTACTGCCCGGCAGATAGTGGAATGGCTGTACAGTCACAGGGTGAATGACATTGATGGAATGAGCAACCTTTCCAAAAAAGCACGGGAAGGGCTTAAAATAAAATATACCATCGGGCACCATCCCTTCATTAACCTTATGGAATCGGCTGACGGAACAAAAAAATACCTGTTCCCGGCTGGTGACAATAAATTTATCGAGTCGGCATACATCCCGGAGGAAAGCCGAAACACCCTGTGCATATCGAGCCAGGTTGGCTGCAAGATGGGATGTCACTTTTGCATGACCGGTATGCAGGGCTTCCAGGGACAGCTGACGGCAACTGAGATACTGAACCAACTGGTAAGCATACCGGAAAGTGAAAACATCACAAACCTGGTATATATGGGTATGGGGGAGCCTTTTGATAACACAGAGAATGTTATCAGATCAATTGACATACTTACCTCCGACTGGGGATTTGGTATGTCGCCCCGCCGGATAACGGTATCAACCATAGGCATTATTCACGGCATGAAAGAGTTCCTCAGGCGCACTGATGCCCACCTTGCCATAAGCCTTCATACTCCTTTTCCGGAAGAGCGTAAAAAACTTATGCCCGCGGAGAAAAGCCAGCCCCTGGCTGAAATAATGAAAGTGATCAGGAACCATGACTGGGGCAGACAGAGGAGGATATCCTTTGAATATATTATGTTCAGGGGTATCAATGACAGCGACAGGCACATCAATGAGCTGTCGCGGCTGCTGAGCGGACTGCGCTGCCGCGTCAACCTCATCAGGTTTCATCCTGCACCCGGACTCCCTTTCGAAAGCAGCAGCGACGATACCATTGCCAGGTTCAGGGATAAACTTGGAGCAAAGGGTATAATCACAACCATACGTGCTTCAAGGGGCGAAGATATAATGGCAGCATGCGGACTGCTCTCCACCATGGAGAAACATTAAACTGCAGCACGGAGACCGTTGATTTATTTGGGGTCCGGATACTGCACTTTGCACCGGGCACGTAAAAAGACCCTCAGTGTACTGCACTCCTATATCTCCAGGTTGGATATCTCCTCTGTTACCTCGAAATCATAATCAGGGTATTCATAAAGAGGAACACGCGGTTCGGTCTCACCAAGCGAATAACCCCATATGCTCTCATATTCGGCCGGGTTATCCCCCAGCTCAGCCAGCTGGTCAAGATATTCGCTTATCGATTTTGATTCAATAATAATGATCTTGCCCATCTTATGTATAATAGGACTGTGCACCCTGGTGGAATCATGGTCGAACTCCAGTATGCGCCGACCATAACGTGTTATGCCAATAACCCTGTATGTCAGACTCTTGCCTACACCCGGAAGGTTAAGTACATTCCTGTCCGTTGCCAGGAAAGGTATATTTGCCTTTTGTCTCAGGGCATTAATATTTTCCTGCATATTTTCTGCTTCGGCCGGGAACTCCTTTATCTCCTCATAATATTCTTCCGGTATGAATCCCAAAGTCTTTTCTTCAATCTGTTCCTGCACAGCCCTGGCATTGGGCGCAAAATTGAAATTATTCTCCATATACCCTTTCACCGAGAAGGTATAATAAGTGAGTACCCCTATATCATTCAGCACCTTACGGAGCTTTGAGGTATGGCCCCTCCTTGAGGCGGCTGTGGTAAACACCAGCTGGTTGGTAACCGTCCACCCGGCAGCTATCAGCTTCTTCAGTCCCTCCCTGGCCTCAGGTGTGATTTCCATGGGCGACTCAAAATGTGTCTGTATCAGAAACTGCTGTATACCGGCCTTGGTTGCTTTCTTCTTGAAATCACCCAGGATGCCGGCGAGATCATCATTTATCCTCTGCGGCAGGTAAGCAGGCAGCCTGGTGCCCAGCCTTACCCTCTGTATCTCCGCATGCTTTTGCCCGTCCTCCAGCTTTTTATTGGATTCCCTTTTACGCAGCGCCATTTCGCAAACAGCATCCAGAATCTTTACCAGCGACCTGTCGCTGCTCATAAGGGCATCACCCCCGGTGATCAGTATATCCCTGAGCTGCGTATCCTCCTCGAAATAGCTCATTATCTCTTCCAGGCGCTGGTCCCACGATTTTTTTGGCTTCAGCTTATCAAGGTTAAAATTAAGGTGCCCGCTCTGAAAATCATAGAGGCGCTGGCATGATGAGCATAGTCCACCACAGGCCCTTCCCATGGTATCAGGTATCATTATGGCTACCTCCGGGTATCGCCTGTGTATATTATGCTCGGTAGGCAATATCCACCCTGCAGCATTGGGCTTGCCTGGCTCCACAAGGTCCTCCTTTTCCCATGCCACTATATGGCCGAACTCGTCCACCAGCTGCTGGCTGTAAAGCACATAATACCTTATGGCAAGATCGGCACCTATGGCGAAATACGGCACCCTCACATGCAATAATGACAGGTAGTAGGGATTGACAAAGAAGGGGATACCCTTTGCCTGGGCATCCTTAAGTATTTTCATTGTGTCCGGATCAAGCGAATAGCCCAGCAGCTCATTCAGCAATTCAGGTGTCCTTACGGCAAAGCGGAGGTGAAAAAGGTGCTCTTTCCACCATTCAGTCATTACCAGAACCTTCTGTTGCCTGGACAAACCCCCCTCAAAGAAATATTTTTTATCATCTATCAGGCCGGCATCCATCTTATCAATCAGGATCTTTATTATCCTGTCGCGATTCTCCTCCCTTAACTTTACAATCCTCGGATCGAGTCCCGATGGAAAACGCTCCATCCATAAGCGCAGCTGTTTCTTTTCAGGATTCCTGCGTTCATAGGTGCCTGCCAGTTGCCTGAAAAGATAAAGCATGTCCTTAAAAAAAGCCGGTTTTGCTCCTCCGGTACCATGGGTTACAGCCATCCATATCATCTTAACGGGATTATTAACGGCCTGCTCACCTCTCAGGTTAAGGTCCTCATACGACCGCCCGGCATGGTCAATATAATCCAGTATACGTATAGCCGCAAAATCTTTCCATTCCAGCTTCTCAAATGCTTCCCTGCCACTGACCTCGCCTTTGTAAAAACTGTAAGCATCAGGCCGGCTTTCCAGTATCCCCGTCACCCAGTCCTTAACGCCAACCAGAGCCTCGGTCTCATTCCTTGCATTTCTCATTATCTCCTCCAGAACAGGATTCTCTTTCAATAATTCCTTGAGGACCCGGTGGGCCTTTACATTGATGGCAATCCTGTCAAGATCCAAAAAATTTTCCATGCTTAAAATGCTTGATTAGACTATAAATTTAAGAAAAATACCACTAAAATGCCAGCTTATAAGCCGGCAGAACTCCCTGCTTACGAATTTAAAGCGGTAACATGGAAACATTTTGTAATATTGCAATTATAATGTATATTTGTTTAAGCAATAAAGTGTAATATATACATTTATGACCTATGAAGAATATTTTTATATTATCGGTCAGTCTTATCATTATGCTCATGTCATGCGACGGAGTCAGTGATAAGGAGTACAGAATAGAAACAGACGAACCCGAGGTAGTTGATTTCGGGGTTCTTCCTTTTGACCTGACGCAGGTTAAGCTGCTGGAAGGACGCTTTAACCATGCCACAGAGCTAAATAAGAAGATACTGCTGGACTACGAACCGGACCGTTTTCTTTCCACCTTCAGGATGGAGGCGGGACTGGAACCAAAAGCCGAGAACTACGGTGGATGGGAAGATTATCCGCGGCGCAACCTCAACGGTCACAGTCTGGGTCATTATATGACCGCGCTGGCACTTATGTACAGGACATCGGGTGAGCAGGAATTCCTTGACAGACTCAACTATATTGTTGATGAGCTCAAGATATGCCAGGAAGCCGGTGGTGACGGTTATATAGGAGCGTTGCCGGGGGCTAAGAAAGTATTTGAGGAAGAGGTGGCAAAGGGAGATATAAGGTCGGCAGGCTTTGACCTTAACGGTTACTGGGCGCCATTTTATATAATGCATAAGATACTTGCCGGACTGAATGATGCTTACATTTACTTCGGTAATGAAAAAGCCCTGGAGGTATCGGAAAATTACGCCGACTGGATATCCTCGGTGGTAAAGCCGCTCAACGATGAGGATTTGCAGAAGATGCTGCACTGCGAGCATGGTGGTATAAATGAATCTTTTGCCGAGCTGTATGCCATAACGGGCAAGGAGAAATACCTCGAAACGGCCAATATTTTTTACCATAAGGCAGTGCTGGATTCACTGGCCAATAAAGTGGACATACTGCCCGGTATACATGGCAATACCCAGATACCCAAGCTTATAGGGCTGGCAAGACTCTACGAGCTTACTGGCAGGGAGCAGTATAAAGAAACCGCACGCTTCTTCTGGGACAGGGTTGTACACCATCATTCATACGTAACAGGCGGTCATGGTTTCGAGGAATATTTTGCTGAGCCCGACCAGCTTAACGACAGGCTGGGTGCAGGCACCACTGAAACATGCAATGTTTACAATATGCTCAAGCTGTCGCGTCACCTTTTCACCTGGAAGCCGACAGCTGAGGTAGCCGACTTTTATGAAAGGGCCCTGTTCAATCATATACACTCATCACAGCATCCTGAGACAGGCCATGTGATATATAACCTGTCGCTGGAGATGGGCGGTTTCAAGACCTACCAGGATCCGGGTTACTTCACATGCTGCGTTGGCACGGGCATGGAGAACCATTCCAAATATGCACGCAATATCTTTTACCATAACGACAAAGAATTATATATCAGCCAGTATATCGCTTCCAGGCTCAGCTGGGAAGAAAAGGGCCTTGAAATGGTAATGATGACCCAATTCCCCGATGAGCAGGGTGCGACTGTTGAATTCAGAAATGAAGAGCCGGTGGAGATGATCATACAGGTAAGGTACCCGTCATGGTCTGAAAAGGGGATTGAGATAAAGGTCAACGGCAAAAAGAAATCCGTCAAACAGGAACCGGGCAGCTTTGTTCCCGTAAAAGGTAACTGGAAAGCCGGTGATAAGATAGAAATATCCATTCCTTTCACCTTAAGGCTCGAAGCTATGCCGGATAATCCCAAAAGGGTAGCTGTAATGCACGGTCCTGTTGTACTGGCAGGTGAACTCGGTCCCGAAAAGGACCCCGAAGCATATGATCCCATGTATGTGCCCGTGCTTATTACGGAAAACAGACCTCCGGAAGAATGGCTGACAGGGGTCAACGGCAAGACCAATACTTTTATAATGAACGATGTGGGACAGCCCAGGGATGTGGTACTGAAACCCTTCTTTGACACTCATAACAAGAGATACAGCATCTTCTGGGATATTTTCACTAAGGAGGAATGGAAAAACAGGCAGGAAGAATACAAACTGAAAGAAGAGAAGCGTAAGGAGCTGGAGCAGGTCACTGTTGATTATGCACAGCCCGGAGAGATGCAGCCCGAACGGAATCATAACTTCAAAGACAGCGACAGCAGGGTGGTACGCTTCAGGGACAGGGCCGGCAGGGAGTCGCGCGGCGGCTGGTTCTCATTTGATATGAAGTCAATGGCCGACTCACCTGTTACACTGGTTGTTGATTACTGGGGACAGGAAAAAAGACGTACCAATTTTGACATACTGGTGAATGACAGGGTTATTGCCACCGAAACCATTTCGAGGGATGATGGTGAATTTATCAGTGTAAGCTATCCCATACCGCGCGATATTACGGTGGGCATGTTCAATGCCACTGTAAAATTCAGGGCAAAAGACGAATATGCTGTTGTTGGTCCTGTTTACGGTGTAAGGATAATTAAGGGTGAATAAAACAAACAGCTTATTGATACAAAGGCGGCAGCTTCTAAACGGGAGCTGCCGTTTTATCAACAATCGAAAATCTGAATTGCAGTTGCCGTTTTTACTTCCTGGGAACTCTAAACGGGAGCTGCCGTTTTTTTCTTAATGAAAGTCTGAATTGCAGTTGCCGTTTTTACTTCCTGGGGACTCTAAACGGGAGCGGCCGTTCTGTCTTCCCTGAAAAGCTTTATTGTATCATCCTGCAGCAGGGCCCACATTGAATATACGCCCTTGGCAGTGCCTATAGGCACATTAAGGCAGTTGATGGCTGACACAACAATAATCAGAACCCGTGCCCATTCCCTGTAGCTTAATAAACCTATACCGCCTACAATGCTGAATAAGGATACCAGGGCTACCAGGGCAGGAATGATTATCTTAACGGCATAGAGCACAGATTCAGCTATATCCTCCCCCTGAACAAAGGACTGGGCAAAATTAATTGAAAGAAAGATTACCAGGGCTCCCACAAGGCCCAGCACTGCAAAGCCTATATGCAGTCCGGCCACCAGGCTTACATGTTTTCTCATATCTCTTACCTTTTCCATATGCGTTGTTTTTTATGCAAGATAGAAAAAATACACTTTGACTAATGTTAAAGGGCTGTACTGATTTGTTATTATTATTCCGAAAGTTCGGAAAACACCGACAAATTTCCAGGCAGCTGGGTTCAATCACCTTTCATTCAGGTATTGCCAAACCTCTTAATCTTTCCTGTAAACAGGGCTAATCCATTTTTCCCTTGCAGCATACCTGCTTTCGGATGCCCATATTATTCCCCTCTTCATTATCTCCAGGGCTTCGGGCACATTAAAATCATCAGCCACGTGGCCAAGCGAGGAATAAAACACCCTTCCCCTGCCGTAATACTTTTTCCATACCACAGGCATAACACAGCCGTCTATCCACCCTGCATGATCACCATTGAAGGTAGTCACAGCCAGCACCTTTACATTAGGATCAACATGCATATAATACTGTTCTGAATGCATCCTGAAATCAGGGAGTCCGGCCGTCACCTCATCCTCACTGTCAGAAATATTCACCTTATAATCAATCACACCCCCGGGGTGGGCCACCCATTGTCCGCCAACCATAAACTGGTATTCCGTGTTATCACGGAAGGAATCACCCAGACCCCCATGCCAGCCTGCCAGTCCGGCACCGCCTTTAACGGCATTCAGGAGTCCCGCCGACTGCTCCGCACTTATTGACCCCATTGTCCACAACTGTATAACAAGGTCTGCTGAACCCATCAGGTCCTTATCAAGGTAGACATCGAGACTGTCAGAAACAACTACCTCAGCGCCTTCTTCCCTCATCCACGGCACAAATATATCACGGCATTTCACGGGTTCATGGCCTTCCCAGCCCCCCCATACCAGCAGTATCTTTTTATTGTTCAGGGCACCTTGCCTGCGGCCATCTTCAGGTGCATTAAAGGTCGAGGTACCATACTGTCCGGGTGATCCGCCTGCTGCAGACTGGGCATTCGGCGCGGTGGCGCCGGTGAGCACGTAAGTGCCAGCCGGCACGGTTTTGCCGGCCAGCAGCGATGGTCCGGCCAGTACCGATGTCCCGGCCAGTAATGAGGCCCTGCCTATAAATTTACGTCTTTTCATAAGCAACTAATATTGTTTAATAATGGTCTGTTAATAAAGATTTAAAATTAAATATAAAGCTTATTCGCCTAATTTATTAACTTTGGTTGAGAGTAACGAACACAAAACCTACAATGATGAAAAAGAGAATTTTGTATTTTGCCACTTTCCTGATAATAGCTGCCGGGCTTACATCCTGTGAGGAACTGTTTAATGATTGCAAGATATGCAGCCTTAATACCTATGAAGACGGCGTTCTTATCAATTCGGCCCAGGAAGCTGAGTATTGCGGGGCGGAGCTGATAAAAATTGAAGCAACTCCACCCGTCACAGTTGGCAGCACCACAACAGAATGGGAATGTGACTGATTGATATTGATCTGCATCAATATCTTATACCTATTATCACCACATCATCAACCTGGGGCTGATCAGCTTTCCAGTCCTCGAATATTTCATTAAGCTTCTCTCCCTGCTCCAGCATGGGCAGGTGGGAGAGTTCAACAAACTTATTTTTCAGGTTCTTAACCATAAATTTCTTTCCCCTGGGACCGCCAAACTGGTCGCCGAAACCATCAGAGAACATATACAGGCAATCGCCCTTTTGCAGATCCATCTCCTGTGCTTTAAAGGGCCTCATATTATAATGGATGGCCACCGGCATCTTATCGACCTTAAAGGCCAGCATTTCTCCATTACGCACTATGCAGAGCGGGTTATTGGCACCTGCAAAGCGCACCTTATTATTCTTGTAATCAATAAGCGATATAGTCATATCCATACCATCCTTCACCCTGTCCTCATCTATTGACTGTTTGAGTGAATCAATGATCTCATCCCGCAGTATATTGATTATCTCATCCGGCTCTGTTATCCCCTTACCGTTGACTATCTCGTTAAGCATGGTAACACCCAGCATGCTCATAAAAGCACCAGGCACACCATGACCGGTACAGTCGGCTGCAATAACCACCTGCAGGTGGTCCTGCCTGCTCACCCAGTAAAAATCGCCGCTCACGATATCCAGTGGCTTATACAGCACAAAATGCTCTATATCATCACTGAAAAGTTCGAGCGAGGGAAGCAGTGCCGTCTGTATGCGCTTGGCATACATTATACTGTCGGTTATATGCTTTTTCTGATAAGCTATCTGGTCGCGCTGTGTCTCAGCAATATCCCGCTGTTTCTCAATCTCATCCTTCTGGGCCATTATTGTCCTGTTCTTCTCTTCAAGCTTAATATTGGCCTCCCTCTTTATCCTGTACCCCCTGTAAATATAATAGGCCAGGAAGCTCAGCAGCAGCAGTACGAATATTGCGGCATACAGCATCAGCTTTTGCTTCTCTATCGATTCCAGCTGTATCTTTATCTTATCTTCCTGCTGGTTTATAAGCTCCATCTGCTCTTCTATCTCTGACAGCTGCATATCTATATCAGCCCTTTGCATTGCCAGGGTATCCTTCTGGGCCTGTACTTCAGCCTGTTGCTTATCTATCAGTGCCTGCTGCTGTCTTATCTCGCCCGACTGCCTCCTTATCCTGTCAGCCTGCTTTTCCAGCTCTTCCTGCTTGGCAGCAAGCACCAGCTCCCGGTTTTCTATCTCCGCATCAAGACTGTCTAGCAGCGCCCTCTGCTGTAATATCTCCTCCTTCTGCTCCCTGATAAGAATTTCCTGCTGACGTACGACCTCAAGCTGGCGTTCCAGCTCTTCACTGGTAACATCATATAATTCTTCCCAGTCCTCGCGTGTTTTAACCGCCTGGTGCACCAGGGTAGATGGAATTGACAGTCCGGCCGCCTCCAGCTCCTCCTCATTAATTTCGAATTTAGGCTGGTCGTTAACCACAATGAAGTTGAACATCGACTTACCGAATTCATAACCTTCTGTGATAAGCAGTGTTTTCTTTCCCTCAATCATCCTTTTTACCCGGTCAAGGTTAAAGTCCTGGTCCTTCGACACATAAAGAACATTTGTATATTCAATCCTGTTCTCATCCCTGAAGACCACAATATTCACAGGCACACCCTGTATCTCTCTCCTTGTTTTTGCCAGATTTCCCATTTCCCAGTACAGCTCTGAATCCTTTGACAGGACTCCGACCCTGAAAAGAGCCATGGTATCAAGTGCTTCCCCGTAATCAATATAACGGGCTATGTCAAAAATATACAGGGCCCTGGTCCTGTTATCAAAGCCCTCCTGGGCATAGGCGCCGGCAACGCAAAGGGCTAAGGCCGTCATCAGGATAAATCTTTTTGCTATCATGGAAGAAAGGTTTATTTGGATTCTCTAATTTCAAAATAATAATCTGCATTTGCAAGTATTACGGCATTGTTGTTAATTTGTGAACAAAATGTTCATAATTAGCCGGTTTTTTAATATTATATCTATCTTCATATCGTATTTTTGCTTGTAGCAAAGAAAAAAAACATGCATTCTGACCACTACCAACTGGATCTAAGCGGAAAATCCATAGCGATAATAGATGACGACCCTGCAACTACGAGGTATTTTGAGGTATTGCTTAATACCACATCAGCCGGTGTTACATCTTTTTCCAACGGTACTGATTTTCTGGAATATATTAAGGATAAGCCGGATGTTTTTGATCTTATAATGATGGATTACCTGATACCCTATGTAAACGGTATTGACTGCATCAAAGCATTACGGAAGCAGAACCGCAAAGTGCCGGTAATAATGATTACGGCATATTATACCAGGGAGTCAAAGGAAGAATCCATACTGGCCGGCAGTAATGAATATATTCTCAAGCCTGTCATCCCCGAGAAAGTGCTGGGTATACTCGAGAAATACCTGGCCAGTAAAGAGTATGTTTTCTGATCAGGCACTTTTACCCGTGCATCCCAGGCCCTCATTCACGCCCTGAAGCAACAAGGTCATTTGCCCCTCATACCTCACTGCACCCCCCTGTAAAATATTGCCATATATCCCTGAAGCATATCATTTATCTCTTCTGCTTTCTCTCCCAATCCGTTTGTCCTGCACGACGAAGCCACCCTCTGGAAGTAACCCAGAGTCATCTGTATTTCCATTTCTGCACTCTGCATATAACTGGCAGGCAGTGAGGTATAGTAATCGAGACGCGGAACATAATACTCCCTCATTCCTTCAATAAGTTCAAGCGCAGCATCATTGTCACCCGCCGCCAGGTAAGCATCTATTATATCTGGCATATAATTATCCCATGGCAGATTGTACAGCGGCAATTCATTCATAATATGATCAAGCACCTGAACTGCCCTTTCATTATCTCCTTCTGCCACCAGCGAGCGTGCCAGCTTGGCATAATTAAGTCTGGCCCTTACAACAAGAAGTGTATGCCGGTGATAGCTGTCGAGGTACAAATCAGGCTCACTGGCATTGCCCCATGTATATTTGTTCATCAGGTTATCATAGAGTATACCGGTATCGATCCTGCCGTAATCGAGCCAGTTTACATTCCTTGATTTAATGGGCACCAGCCTGTAGGCGCTGCCCTCAAGCTGAAAATATTCTTCCATACCCAGTGCGTCATTATGATAGCCTGTAACAAAGTACACCGGCCTTTCCCAGTCGTTATGTGCCAGGAAATCAAGCATCATCATCTGACTTTTAAGAATATAATTTCCTTCAAGGGTAATATCTATATGGGGCACTATCCTGTCGGCATCTTCTGGTTTTACCGTACCGGAGGCCAGCACTTTTTCCCTGTCTACGGGTATGCGTATCTTACGTGTCGGCAGGTAATCATGCTCTTCACCATCGGGGAACCTGTACTTGGTCCCCTGCCTGTCGCTGCGTATAAACTCCACCACCTGGTCAATCTCAACAAATCCCTCCAGGCGGGGGTTTTCAATGATATAAACCTGGTTGTTCACCCCGTCATAATATTTTGACTTTGGCATTGTCAGGTCCATTGGTTCCGATTCATACACCTTCATCTTCATCTGGTCGATATACCAGTCGGTATTAAAGAGCATAAGGTTACAGACCCTTACATCGGTCCTTACGCCCTCAACCTCCTGGGCATACCAGAGCGGGAAGGTGTCATTATCACCGTTTGTGAATAATATGGCATTCGGGGCCACTGTTTTAAGATAATTAACAGCCACTGCGGTAGCGGTATGCCGTCCGGAACGGTCATGGTCATCCCAGTTCTGGGCGGCCATCAGCACCGGCACCGCCGCCAGTGAGACCACACCGGCAATCACAGCCGACAGTTTTCTGCCCGCCAGCTTCTCAAACATCTCATACAGGAAGAGTACTCCCATACCTATCCACACAGCAAAAGCATAGAATGAACCGTCATAGGCATAATCCCTCTCACGCGGCTGGTTGGGATACTGGTTAAGATATACAACAATGGCTATTCCTGTCATAATAAAAAGCAGCAGCACAACCCAGAAATCCTTCCTGTTCCTGTTAAGATGGTAATAGAGTCCGGCCAGTCCCAGCAGCAGGGGCAGCATATAGTACACATTACGAGAAGGATGATTCTTCATTGACTCCGGCATCCTGTCCTGCGGACCCAGTCTGGCTTCATCAATGGCCTTTATACCGGATATCCAGTTGCCATTAAGGGCACCGCCCGTGCCCTGTGTGTCATTCTGCCGGCCGGCAAAGTTCCACATAAAGTACCGGAAGTACATATATCCTATCTGGTAGGAGAACATAAAATGAAGGTTCTCCGCAAAGGTTGGTACACGCTCTATCTTTCTTTCCCCTGATTGGTCAGTCACCTGTACCGGCTTGCCTTTCAGGTTAATCCACTGTTTATAAACCCGCACATGATCCTGCTGGGAGCTGTACATACGCGGAAACAGTGTCTCAAACCTCTCATCATACTCCGGCACCAGGGCACGGCTGGTGATCTTATATTCACCGTCTACAGGGTTATATCTCGGCTTGCCCCTGTCATATGCAACAAGGGGGGCATTATAATACGGACCTTTCACCAGGGGCCTGTCTCCGTACTGCTCGCGGTTCAGGTAATAGAGGAAGCTGAACACGTTCTCGGGATTATTCTCGTCCATCGGGGGGTTGGCATTGGAACGGATAAAAATGACGGCAAAGGAAGAATACCCTATCATAATAACCAGCATGGCAGTAAGGGCAGTGTTAAGGGCTACGACACTCCTGGTTGAAAGGCGCCATACCACTAATGCCATAAAAGCCAGTATCAGTATGTTCACGAAGCCGCTGTCGCTCATAAGCCACAGGCCGCTGAAAAGCACTGTTGCAATGCTGTAAGCTATGATCCGCTGCCTGTTCTTTCCTTCCAGGCTTTCCCTTATGGCCATTATAACAGATGCAGCAAACAGAATCAGCAGGAGGTAAAGACCGCTGTTATACGGCATCCCCGTCTTATTTACCAAAAACAGTTCTATCTTGCTTGCCAGCACTATGAATCCGGGTAAGAGTCCCCACATAATCAGCGCTATAAAGGCAAGAGACAGCATTAGTGCATAAGCAAAGCCCTTCCACGAAAACTCATACTGCCTGAAGTAATAGACAAAGACGATGGCGGGGATGGCCAGCAGGTTGAGCAAATGGACACCTGTTGACAGGCCTACCAGGTATGCAATCAGTATAAGCCACCTGTTGGCATAAGGTTTGCCTGCCTCATTCTCCCACTTCAGTATGGCCCAGAAGACAAGGGCTGTTATCAGGGATGATGTGGCATACACCTCTGACTCAACGGCTGAGAACCAAAAGCTGTCTGAAAAAGCATAGGCCAGGGCCCCTGTGAGTCCGGCTGCCATAACAGCTATTATTCGTCCGGCACACAGGTCTGAACTGTCTTTAATAAGTATTTTACCGGCCAGGTGCGTTATTGTCCAGAAAAGGAACATAATAGTGAAGGCGCTGGCCAGGGCAGACATAATATTCATTGAAAGTGCCACCCTGCTCTCATCACCGGCAAAGAGGGTGAAAAACCGGCCCAGCAGCATGTACATCGGAGCACCCGGCGGATGACCCACTTCCAGTTTAAACGCTGTGGCGATAAACTCGCCGCAATCCCACAGCGACAGTGTGGGTTCAACAGTTAATATATAGGTTATTGCAGCTATAAGGAAGGCTACCCATCCCAAAGATATATTCAGTAACTTATATTGTTTCATAAACTATAATAATTTCAAAATGTTATTCCAATATCCAGAAGGCGAATTTAATCAAATTGATTAAACTTTTATATTTTTAGATTCTCAAAAGCCATGAATAAGAGGAAGAGGATTGCCTATGGATAAGAGGAAGAGGATTGCCTATGGATAAGAGGATTACCATATTGCTTATATTGCTGCTGGCGGCTGCCGGCCTCCGGGCCCAGTATTATGATACAGGACAGGAGCCTGCATCGGTAAAATGGGAGAGGCTGGAATCGCATCATTTCAGTTTTATTTATCCTGAATCCTACAGCAGCCGGATAGCAATGGCCGTCTTCAGCTTTGAACGGGCCTATGAGCTGCTCAAAGGATCATACAAGGAGCCTCTGCTGGGGAAGATACCAGTTATAATACACAACCATACCACCAGGTCAAACGGCTATGTGGCCTGGGCTCCCGGCAGGGTGGAGCTCTATCCCTATCCCGGACAGGACAATATACCTATGGACCATATGGAGCAGCTTGCCCTGCATGAGTTAATGCATGTATTGCAGATGCACAGCTTTAAGAGGGGTGTATCCAGGTTTATGACATATATTTTCGGTGAACAGTACACAGGGGCGCTGGGCATATTCACACCATACTGGTTCCTTGAGGGGGAGGCCGTGCTGGCAGAGAGCGCATGGTCATATTCCGGGCGCGGACGCACGCCATCCTTTGAAAAAAAGCTTAAGGCTGCCCTGCTGGATAATGATATTGTTTACAGCTATGACAGGATGCTTTTTGGCTCGTACCGCGACTTTACGCCCAACCATTACCAGTACGGCTACCAGATGAGTGCCTGGGCCAGGACAAATTTCGGAGATAAGATATGGCAGAAACCCATGGATTACACTGCCCTGCGGCCATATACACTTAACCCTTTCAATGCGGCACTGCGTAAATATACAGACCACAGCAAGGAAGACATATACTTCGAAACAATGGTTTTCCTGAAAAAGAGGTGGACAGAGGAAGAGGAAAAAATCGGGTACCGTAACTACCTTAGCCTTAACCCGGAAAAAAACAATGAATATATTAATTATTATTCGCCCCTGGCTGCAGGTAAGGACAGTATCATTGCTATAAAGACAAGTCTTTCACATATACCTTCCATAGTGCTTATTGACACCGGCACCGGAGAGGAAACCAGGCTTCACAGTCCGGGTAGCATCTGGCCATACAGGATTAACATCTCCGGCAACACCGTGGTATGGGCCGAAACACGCAGGGATCCACGCTGGGAGAACAGGGAATATTCAGTGATAAACACCCTTGATATACAAAGCGGCACTGTCCGTACCTTAAGCAGGCAAAGCCGTCTGTTCAGTCCGGATATATCACCTGCATCCGGACTCATAGCAGCTGCTGAAAGCACGGCTGAGCAAAACAACAGCATGGTAATAATGGATGCCGTCACAGGTGAAGTGAAAAGCAGGTATCATATTCCGGGTAATATCCATATATCCATGCCCTCATGGTCAGATGACGGCAAAGAGATAATCTTTATCTCATCCACCGAAAAGGGTGAGGGCATAATGTCACTTATCCCTTCCACAGGTGAGTGGAAAACATATATTGAAGAGTCGCGTAACGACCTGCAGTCGGTAAGGAAAAGCGGGGGTTCAGTATTTTTTGTAAGCTCTGCCTCCGGGGTGGATAATGCCTTCAGGATAGATGACAAGGGGGAAATATACCGGCTTACCTCTAGCCGCTTTGGCATATCGGACATCTCTGTTGCTGCCGACAGCCTCCTTTTCTCCGATTACCGGGCCGGGGGCAATGATATCGCGTCCACGGGCCGGGACCCGGAAGCTGACAAGGCGCTCAGCGATATGAGCGCTAGTGAAGAAATAAAACGGGAACGGTTTATTGATGAGCTTGACAGGGAAGAAAAACTGGTAAGCCCCGCCGAATACAATCTGCCCTCCAATTATAAAAAAGAGAGATACAGTAAGTGGTCCAATCTTTTCAGGTTTCACAGCTGGATGCCTTTTTATGCTGATATAAATAATATCTCGTATGAGGATATACCTGTGAGTCCGGGTGCCACAATAATGACACAGAACAACCTCAGCTCGCTTATCAGTACGATAGGCTACGAATATTCCGGGAGTGAACATCTCTTTCATTCAAATATCAGCTGGAAGGGCTGGTACCCTGCAGTGGATTTTAATATAAGCTACGGTGGCGAACCCGGCATACTGAGGGGCAGTGATACCACGGCCGTACCTTCAGAATTATATAAGCGTCTCTCAACAAACACAACTGTCTATCTACCCCTGCACTTCAACCACAGCAGGTTCAGGCAGACATTATGGCCCTCTGTCAACATTAAATATTTAAACAGGTATGTCCTTAACGAGGATGGACAAGCTTTTGATTACGGGCAGACACTTGTTAATATGCGCCTGTATTTTTCAAACCTTTACAATATGGCTTACCGTGATATATGGCCAAAATACGGCCAGGTGCTGGACCTTTATTACACAAGCTCACTTTTTGACCATGATCTTTACGGGCCGGTATCATCTGTCAGGACGGCATTCTACTTCCCCGGCATCATAGAAGATCACGGGCTGCGTCTGAGGTACCAGTATGAGAAGCAGGAGTTCAGGCGCCTGCTCGTCCATAACAGGATATCCCTGCCAAGGGGTTATAAGCATATCATTGCGGAAGAGCTCAGCACATACAGTGCCGATTATGCCCTGCCGCTGGCCTATCCGGATTTCCGTCTGGGACGCTTCCTGTATGCCAACCGTATCAGGAACACTTTCTTTTACGATTATTCTGCGGCCGAGAATATTTATGATACCGGTGAGCAGGAACAGAGGGAAGGGAGGCATTATTACTCTTCAACAGGGATTGAGCTGATGGCCGACTTCTATCTCCTGCGGATACCTGTAAGGCTGTCAGCCGGCGTACAGGCGGCATGGCTGCCTGCCAAGAAGAGCAGTCATTTTGAGCTGCTGCTTAACATGGATGTTTTCGGTTTTGTTCTGAGTCGCGACAGGTCCTATTAAAGAGAAGCGGCCGTAGCGGTGATAAGCGTCCATGCCCTTTTGACATTATCAAGCTTTACATTGGTCTGTGAGCTAACCATGCGAAGTGAGTACTTACCATCTATCTTTGTATGTGTCAGGTACATCTTACCTGTATCATTAAGCTTATGGTTAAGCTTTTCATTAAGCATATTCAGTGTTCCTTCACCTGTATCAGCCGGTTTAAACCTGAAACATACCGTGTTGAGGCTATGTGGTGCCGTCATCTCAAAATCAGCATGTTCCTTCACCCTGCCGGCCAGCCAGGCCGCATAAGAGATATGGTTTCTCACTTTCTCCCTCAATCCCTCCAGGCCGAAAGATCTTATCACAAACCACAGCTTCAGTGCCCTGAACCTGCGTCCCAGCGGCACACCCCAGTCGCGATAATCATTAACCTTACCCCTTGTCCGTGTCTTAAGATATTCCGGCAATATTTCGAAGGTCTTAATAAGCATATCCGCATCGCGGACAAAGTATGCCGAACAGTCAAAATTGGTGAACATCCACTTATGCGGATTAAAAACAAAGCTGTCAATATATTCCTTCCCTTCGATCATATGGCTGTATTCAGGCAGTATCAGTGCGGTGCCTGCCAGTGCAGCGTCCACATGCAACCATATATCATGTTTGCTGCATATCTCACCTATCTCCTTAAGCGGATCAATGGCCACTGTGCCCGTTGTGCCAAGTGTAGCTATGACGCAACAGGGTGTATAGCCATTCTTTATATCCTCCTCTACAGCCGCAGCCAGCCTTACAGGATCCAGGGAATGATCACCGCGTACAGGCACCTTAACAAGGTTGCGCCGGCCAAAGCCTGCTATTTTAACTGCTTTCTCAATGGATGAGTGTGTCTGGGTAGATGCATATACGCGGTATACCTGTCCGTTTGCAAAACCTTCTTCATTGATGCTGAAATCACTCTTCTTTTCACGCGCCGTCAGCAGTGCTGCCAGTCCGGCCGTTGAAGCTGTATCCTGTATCACTCCCTCAAAATTACCAGGCAGGCCGATTATATCCCTCAGCCAGTTCATCACCCTCTCTTCCAGCTCGGCTGCCGACGGTGATGTTTCCCATATCATACACTGTGCCCCCAGTGCGGCGGTTATCATCTCTGCAAGTATTGAAGGGGCCGAGCTGTTAGCCGGGAAGTAGGCAAAAAAATCCGGGCTCTGCCAGTGTGTGATACCCGGCATTATAATTTCATTAAAATCATTGAATATATCGGTAAAACCTTCGGCTTTCGTTGGTGGGTCTTCAGGCAGGGAAGAATATATCTCACCGGGCTTAACCTGAGATTTTACCGGGTACCTGTCTATATTACCAAGGTAGTCTCCAATCCAGTCCACCAGCTTATGGGCTCTCCTAATAAATTCATCATTT